>CAVCTP010000033.1:0-11688 GCA_963605145.1 Tannerellaceae bacterium | reverse complement strand
ATTGCCTGTTGCTGAAAAATAAATAATCATAAACCTAAGAACCCCTTTAGTAGTATGTTCATGTTCAAATAGACATCTACCATATCAAATTCTATCATCAGAAAAAAACAATTTATTTTCTTCTTTCAGCTTATTCTAGAATGTATAAATAAAAAAACAATAAATTTGTATTAATAAAAAACAATTTTGTATATAAAAAAGGCTGTAACGATGAACCTTTTAGTTGTCAGGTTTCGTTACAACCCTATATTGAAATATTAATTTTAGTTAATTATTTCTTCTTGCTAGTTTTAGTAGCTTTAGTAGTTTTGCAAGCTTTCTTAGTTGTCTTGCTAGCTGGTTTTGCACCATTCTTGATAGCAGCTTGAGCAGCAGCTAATCTAGCGATTGGTACTCTATATGGAGAGCAAGAAACATAAGTTAAACCAATCTTATCACAGAACTCGATAGAAGATGGGTCACCACCATGTTCACCACAGATACCTAACTTAATATCTGGACGAACAGATCTACCAAGTGTTACTGCATTTTGAATTAGTTTACCAACGCCATGAGTATCTAATCTAGCAAATGGATCTTGTTCATAAATCTTAGCATCATAGTAAGAACCTAAGAATTTACCAGCATCATCTCTAGAGAAACCAAATGTCATTTGTGTTAAGTCATTTGTACCAAATGAGAAGAATTCAGCTTCAGTTGCGATTTCATCAGCTAATAGAGCAGCTCTAGGGATTTCAATCATTGTACCAACATGGTAACTTAATTTAACATTAGCATCTTTGATTTCTTTTTCAGCTGTAGCAACAACGATATTCTTAACATACTTTAATTCCTTAACATCACCAACAAGTGGAATCATGATTTCAGGAACGATATGCCATTTAGGATGTTTCTTATTAACTGTGATAGCAGCTCTAATAACAGCCTTTGTTTGCATTTCAGCGATTTCAGGATAAGTAACAGCTAATCTACAACCTCTATGACCCATCATAGGGTTAACTTCATGTAGGTCATCACAGATTGACTTTAACTTAGCAACTGTTAAGCCCATATCCTTAGCTAATTCTTTAATTTCTTTTTCACCAGTAGGAACGAATTCATGTAGAGGTGGATCTAAGTAACGGATAGTTACTGGGTTACCTTGCATTGCTTCGTAGATACCTTCGAAGTCTTTTTCTTGTAGAGGAAGAACTTTTTCTAATGCTGCTTTTCTTTGTTCAGTAGTAGTAGAAACGATCATTTCTCTAATAGCTTTAATCTTATCTTCTTGGAAGAACATATGTTCAGTTCTAACTAGACCGATACCTTGAGCACCAAATGCAAGAGCTTGTGCAGCATCTTTTGGAGTATCAGCATTAGTTCTGATTTGAAGTCTTCTTCTGTCATCTGCCCACTTCATGAATCTCTTGAAGTTACCAGAAATAGAAGCAGGAACAGTGTTAATAGCTTCACCATAGATATTACCAGTTGAACCATCTAATGATAACCAGTCGAATTCTTTATAAGTCTTACCATTAACTGTGAATTGTTTCTTAGCGTAATCAATCTTGATATCACCACAACCAGATACACAGCATTCGCCCATACCTCTAGCAACAACAGCAGCGTGAGATGTCATACCACCACGAACTGTTAATACGCCTTCAGCAGCAGCCATACCTTCGATATCTTCTGGAGAAGTTTCAAGTCTTACTAGAACAACTTTCTTACCATTCTTATGTTCTCTAGCAGCATCTTCAGCACTGAATACGATTTGACCACATGCAGCACCTGGAGAAGCAGGTAAACCTTTAGCAATTGGTTTTGCAGCCTTTAAAGCAGCAGAATCAAATTGAGGATGTAGTAAAGCATCTAATTGCTTTGGTTCAACCATCATTAATGCTTGATCGATTGTAACTAACTTTTCATCTACCATGTCACAAGCTATCTTTAATGCAGCTGTAGCAGTTCTCTTACCGTTACGAGTTTGTAACATGAATAGTTTCTTTTCTTCGATTGTGAACTCCATATCTTGCATATCATGATAATGCTTTTCTAGAGTCTTACAAATCTTTTCAAATTGCTTGTAGCAAGCAGGCATAACTTTTTGAAGTTGATCGATAGTTTGAGGAGTTCTAACACCGGCAACAACATCTTCGCCTTGAGCGTTCATTAAGAATTCACCAAATATCTTATTTTCACCAGTAGCAGGGTTTCTTGTGAAAGCAACACCAGTACCACAATCATCGCCCATGTTACCAAATACCATCATCTGTACGTTTACAGCAGTACCCCAAGAAGAAGGGATATCGTTTTCTTTACGATAGAAGATAGCTCTTGGGTTATTCCAAGATCTAAATACAGCTTCAATAGCTCTTTCAAGTTGAACTTTAGTGTCTTGAGGGAAGTCTTCCTTTAATTCTTTCTTATAGAAAGCCTTGAATCTCTTAACTAGTTCTTTCATATCATCAGCATCAAGTTCAGTATCTAACTTAACACCTTTTTTAGCTTTTAGTTCGTCAATAATTTCTTCGAATCTCTTCTTAGAAAGTTCCATTACAACATCAGAGAACATTTGAATAAATCTTCTGTATGAGTCATATGCGAATCTTTCGTTATTAGTTTTAGAAGCAATTGTTGCAGCAACTTCATCATTGATACCTAGGTTAAGGATAGTATCCATCATACCTGGCATACTAGCTCTAGCACCAGATCTTACAGAAACTAGTAGAGGATTCTTTGAATCTCCTAATTTCTTACCAGCTTGTTTTTCTAGTTTTCCTAGTGCAGTTTTTACTTGTGACATGATATCCTTGTTGATATGTTCACCATCATCATAGTAAGCATTACATGCTTCAGTTGTGATTGTAAAACCATAAGGAACTGGTAAACCTAAACTAGCCATTTCAGCTAAGTTAGCACCCTTACCACCAAGGAGCTCACGCATGCTTGCATTTCCTTCAGCAAACATATAAACGTATTTCTTGCTCATTAATTTCTCCTTTTCAAGTCATTTTGACCGATAATATTTTAACATAAAATAACTATAATAATGCTAAATGCTTATATTTTAGCCCTAATAATTAAGATTTGTTATTGAATAAGACATTTTTGTATAATAAATAAATGTATGGAGGATAGATATGCCTATTAAGAAAAGTACAAATTATGGAGAAATTAAAATCTCTGATGAAGCAATAGCAACTCTAGCTGGTAATGCAGTAAATGAATCTTATGGTGTTGTAGGTATGACTTCTAAAAATCCAATCAAGGATGGTTATAATGCATTATTAAAAAAAGAAAACTATTCTAAGGGAGTAGTTATTAAAAATAAAAATAATATTTTAAGTATCGATTTATATGTCATTATTTGTTATGGAGTTAAGATATCAGAAGTTGTTTCTTCAATCCAACAAAGAGTTAAATATGAATTAGAAAACTTTCTAAATGTAGATATTGAAAGTGTAAATGTTTATGTAGAAGGTGTGATGGTCAATGAATAAGATAAATGCAATAGATTTTAAAGGAATGATTAAATCAGCCTGTGCTAACCTAGAAAATCACGCCAGTGAAATAGATGCTTTAAATGTATTCCCAGTACCTGATGGTGATACAGGAACAAACATGTCTATGACTTTCAATAATGGTTATGCCGAGTTAGCTAAGGCAGATAGTGATAATGTAAGTGAACTAGCGAAAATATTCTCTCGTGGTTTATTAATGGGTGCTAGAGGTAATTCTGGTGTAATAACTTCGCAAATATTTAGAGGATTCTATCAATCAATTAATGGAAAACAAGAATTAGAAACTCCTGATGTTTCCATAGCTTTTGAAAATGGTACTAGAGTTGCTTATAAAGCAATTATGAAACCAGTAGAAGGTACAATTCTTACTGTTATTAGAGAAGCGAGTTGGTATGCCAATCATGATTATGAAACAGAAAATCTTGATTTATTAACTTATTTTAAAAGACTTGTTCAATATGCTAAAGAATCAATTGAAAGAACTCCTGAATATTTACCAATCTTAAAAGAAGTAGGGGTAGTTGATTCTGGTGGTACTGGCCTATTAAGAATACTAGAAGGTATGCTTCTATATATTGAAGGCCAGCCTGTAGAATTTATACAAAAGAAGCAAGAGATACAAACCAATCCTGCATTAATGTTAGAAAATGAAGAGTTTGGTTATTGTACAGAATTTATTATTAGATTAGATAAAAATATCAAAGATAGTTTTGAAGAAAATAAATTAAAAGAAAAATTAACTAACTTAGGTGGTGAATCTTTAGTTGTAGTTAAAGATGATGATTTAGTTAAAGTACATGTTCATACTTTAAAACCTGGTGATATGTTAAATGCTGGTCAAAGATATGGTGAATTCATCAAATTAAAGATTGAAAATATGCAAGAACAGCATTCAACTATTATTGCCAATGCTTCTCAAACAAAACCTTCAAAAGAAAATAAAAAATATGGCATTATTACCGTAGGTGCAGGTGAGGGACTAATTCAATTATTTAAAGATTTAGGTGCTGATAAGATAATTGAAGGTGGTCAAACTATGAACCCTTCAACTCAAGATTTCATTAAGATGATTAATGAATTAGATTATTGTGATAATATCTTCATTTATCCTAATAATTCCAATATCATCTTAGCCGCAAATCAAGCAAGAGATGTATGTACCAATAAGAATATTTATGTAGTTGAAAGTAAATCTATTCAAGCAGGTATTTCTGGTATTGGTATGTTTAATTATGATGGTAGTGTTGAAGATATAATTGCAGAACAAAAAGAAATAATTGCCAATGTTACTGCGGCAAGTA
This sequence comes from Tannerellaceae bacterium, assembly GCA_963605145.1. Classification (GTDB taxonomy): domain Bacteria; phylum Bacillota_I; class Bacilli_A; order Erysipelotrichales; family Erysipelotrichaceae; genus Colivicinus. The sequence continues at coordinate 6,884 of CAVCTP010000033.1, read as the reverse complement.
TTACATATGCGATAAAGGATAGCCAATATGAAGGCATCAATGTTAAGGCTAATGATTATATTGCTATCAGTGATAAAAAGATTATCTCTTCTAATGTTGATATTAAGAAGACAATTAATGGTCTATTAGATTATCTAATTGCTAAAGATAAAGAATTATTAACAATCATCGTTGGTGAAGATGGAAATGATGATTTAACTGACTATATCTCTGAATATATTGAAAATAATTCTAAATTAGAAGTATCAATTATTGAAGGTAAACAACCAATATATAATTATCTATTCGGCTTAGAATAGTTGATAATTAACCCATGATAAACTATTAAGACCATGTGGTCTTACCTCCTTTAAATAGGAGGTTTTTTAATTAAAAAAACAATCAACTATTCAGCTGATTGTTTCATCTTATTTAGTTCTTCTTCTTCAAGTTTTCGATAAGCAACTTTACCAACTAAGGTCTTAGGCATATCTTCTCTAAACTCTATATCTGAAGGCATCTTATATTTGGCAAGATGTTTTCTACAATATTCCATAATATCTTGCTTACTTTGTTCAGATGGCTCAATTCCAGGTTTTAATGTTACGAATGCTTTAACTTTTTGAATCTTATAAGGATCAGGAACACCGATAACACATGACATTTGCACATATGGATGAGCGTCTAAGATATTTTCTAGTTCTGATGGATAAACATTATAACCAGAAGAGATAATCATACGTTTAGCTCTACCTTTAAAATATACATAACCATCTTTATCCATGGTACCTAGGTCTCCTGTATGTACCCAAGTTAGACCATCAACTTTAGATTTTTGTAGAGTAGAAGCAGTTTCTTTTGGATTATCCCAATAACGTTTCATAACTGTAGGACCAGATAATAAGATTTCTCCTTCTTGGGTATATGGAACTTCATTATCAGTATCTGGTTCAACAATCTTAATGAAAGTATCTGGGAATGGTATACCAATAGATCCTTCTTTATACATTGCTGGAGGTGTTAAACAACATGCGGTAACAGTTTCTGTTGTACCATATCCTTCACGTACTTGAATGATGGCATTATGTTGTCTTAAGAAAGCATCAAACTTCTTTTTAAGTTCAATAGAAAGTGAATCACCACCTGAGAAGACACCTTTTAAGAATGATAAGTCTTTAGAATCCATTGAAGGAAGTCTTAATAGGGCTTCAAATAGAGTAGGTACACCAGCTATGAAATTACACTTATATTTAGTAATTTGCGAAGCATATGATTTAGGAGTAAATCTAGGAATTAGAATACATGTACCGCCATTAGCTAACATTGAGTGAACACATACGCCTAGTCCAAAGCCATGGAATAAAGGCATAGCTGCAAGCATTTTATCGCCAGGTTTAAACATTGGGTTAGTGGCAATAATTTGTTCTGCAAGAGCGTTGAAGTTCTTGTTTGTTAAAACGATACCCTTAGTAGTACCAGTTGTACCACCAGAATATAGCATTACTGCAGGATTCTTTCCGATACGATTTACTCTATAGTTATAGAAACAACATCTAGATAGTTTCATGAATTGATCCCATCTAATTACTGGAGCATCAGAAGGTATACGTTTAATCTTATATCCTTCAGTAAGCATATAACCAGCTTTTATAGATTGTGATAATTCATCTTTAATAGAAGCAATAATAATATTAACTACTTTAGTATTTTCTCTAATGTTTTCAAACTTATGATAGAACTGGTCTAGTGTAACAGCAGTAACAGAATTAGAGATATTTAGATAATTTTCTATTTCTTTTTCAGCTGATAGAGGGTGTACCATATTGGCAATACCACCAACTAAATTAACTGCATAGAACATATAAATAGCTTGTGGACAATTTGGCATAGCAATTGTTACACAATCGTTTTCTCTAACGCCAATTACTTTTAAAGCTTTAGCACATTGTTGAATCTGTTCGCACATTCTTTTATAAGTAGTAGCTCTACCCATAAAATAGAAGGCTGTTAAATTAGGATATTTTTTGGCAATGCTTTCAATCTTGTCATACATTGAACCATCAAAATATTCTAATGTTAAAGGAATATCTGAAGCTAAAGATGTTTTAGCCCAAGGAATTCTTTCAGTAATAGGTTTTAATTTCTTTACTTCTTTTTTGTTGTTGTCTTTTTCTTCGACTTTGTTTGTTTGCTTTCTTGGCATATTGTAATCTCCTTATTTAGTGGTTCTTCCAATAATTCCGGATTTTCTAATATATATTTAAATAATTCTATAGTCTTCGAATAATAGAAACCATTTGCGATTCTTTCATCTATGGTAAAACCAATATCTACAGAATCTTTCATTGTAGCTTTTCCAGATTCATCAAAGAATGCTCTTAACTTTTCTTCACCGATTGCTAAAAATATTGAGTTTGTACCCCAATTGGTTAAATGATGATATCCGGCATGCATTTTAATAGAACCTAGGTTAGTTAAAACAACACTTGAATAATATGGGTCAGATTCAATTAAGAACTTAGGTACCCAACCATGTCTATCTAAAAACATGATAATGTGTACTAAGAACTTGCCAATAAATCTTGGCATTTTTAAAAACATATCCATAGAATCACTAGAACCATCACTTCCACCAGATCTTTGGGAATAGATTATGTCCTTAATTTCATTATGGATAGTATCAATATTGTAATCTTCCTTTAGATGAACAAAAGCTAAACCTTCACCACTTTTTTCATCCATCTTCTTCTTAACAACAAATGATATTGATTTATCATTTCTTTCATATAGATTAGAATTTTGAATAAAATAATTCATCTTAGGTCTTAAATATAATACCTTAGACATTGTAGTAATTATTACTTGGAATAAATTATATTTATATTCTGGATTATCTTTATTTTTCTTTTTTAAATACTTATTAACATTAGTTAAATCAATCTTCTCATAGATAAATGCTTCATTGTCACATCTGTTTGGATAAATAATAGGGCATATAAAATGCATACCATCTATATCTCTTACAAGTTTTCCATCTTTTCTATCTCCGAAAGCCATATCGTCCCCCTTAAGTACAATTAACAATTATAACATCATATGAATGTTTTTAATAATTTGCTGTTTTATAATAGAAGCATGAATGAAAAACAAAGAATAGAAGAATTAAGAAAGTTATTAAAACAATATTCCTATGAATATTACACTTTAGATAAGCCTACAATTGATGATTTTGAATATGATCGCTTATTTAGAGAATTAGAAGATTTAGAAGCAAAGTATCCTGAGATGTATGATCCTGATTCGCCAACCCAAAGAGTAGGTGGAGAAGTTTTATCAGAATTCACAAAAGTAACTCATGATAAACCAATGCTTAGTTTAGGAGATGTCTTCTCATATGATGAATTAAGACAATGGTCTAAAAAGATTACTGATATTTATCCTAATGTGGAATATTGTGTGGAATATAAAATTGATGGTTTAGCAATGTCTTTAATATATGAAGATGGTAAATTAAAACAAGCCGTAACTAGAGGCGATGGTGTAGTTGGTGAAGATGTTACTAATAATGTAAAAACAATTATTTCTATTCCTTTAACTATTCCATATAAGCAAAGATATGATATCCGTGGTGAAGTATATATGCCTAAATCTTCCTTTAATAGATTAAATAGACAAAGAGTAGCTGAAGGAGAAGAGGAATTTGCCAATCCTAGAAATGCTGCTGCTGGTTCTATTAGACAACTTGATTCTAAGATTTGTGCTTCTAGAGGCCTAGATGGCTTCTGGTATCATATACCAAATGATATTAATTCAACTACTCATTATGGTTCTTTACAATATGCCAAAAGATTAGGTTTTGTTGTTAATGAGAATACTAAGTTGGTAAGTAATATTGAAGAAGCAATTAAATATATTGAAGAAACTAGAGCTATAAGACATGATTTACCATATGAAATAGATGGTATGGTAATTAAGGTTAATTCTTATGATCTACAAAACAAATTAGGTTTTACATCTAGAATTCCTAAGTGGGCTATTGCTTATAAATTCCCTGCTGAAGAGGTTAAAACAAAGGTAGAAGATATCTTTATTACGGTTGGTAGAACTGGTAAATGCACACCAAATGCAAAATTAACACCAGTAAAAATTGCTGGAACAACTGTATCTTATGCAACCTTACATAATGAAGATAATATAAGGGATAAAGATATTAGAATCGGTGATACTGTGGTTGTTAGAAAAGCAGGAGATATAATTCCAGAAGTAGTAAGTGTTGATACAAGTTTACGTAATGGATCACAAATTAAATATATTTTCCCAAATACTTGTCCAGTATGTGGTGGCAGAATTTACCGGTATGAAGATGAGGCGGCCCATTATTGTATAAATACAGAATGCAAAGCTCGTTTACAATATTCCATTGCCCATTTTGCGGAAAGAAATGCGATGAATATTGATGGTTTAGGTGAAAGAAAAGCGGAAGTATTTATTGAAAATAATTTAATCCAATCTTTTGAAGATATCTATCGTTTACATAATAGAAAAGATGAAATATTATCTTTAGATAAATTTGGTTTAAAATCTTATGACAATTTAATACAAGCAATAGAAAACTCTAAAGCAAATTCTTTAGAAAGATTAGTATATGGTTTAGGCATAAGACAAGTTGGTGAAAAGGCTGCTAAGATATTGGCAAGTAACTTTAAGACTTTAGATAATATTATGAATGCATCATTAGAGGATTTAAGTTCAATAAAAGATATTGGGCCTGTTACTGCTGAATATATTAAAGAATTCTTTAATGAAGAAAGTAATAAACAGATGATTGAACAATTAAGAATATTTGGTGTTAATTTCAATTATATTGATAATTCAATCTCTAATAATTCAATATTTAATGGCAAAACTGTAGTCTTAACTGGTACACTATCTATGTATTCAAGAAATGAAGCAACTGCTTTATTAGAAAACTTAGGTGCTCATGTTGCATCTTCGGTTTCTAAGAAAACAGATTACGTTATATATGGTGAGGAGGCAGGTTCTAAACTTACAAAAGCAAAAGAGTTAGGTGTAAATACTCTTTCTGAAGATGAGTTTGGTAAACTCTTGTAAATTTGTTAGAATGATTAATATGAGTGAAGTTAAAGTAAAAAAAGAAAAGAAGAAATTATCTAAATCAGCTATTGTCTTAATAGTTGGTATTGTTGTTATTGCTATACCAGTATTGGTGTTTGTAGGAATATTAGGCATATCTGCTTTACAAACAGGTACACCAAGAAATGGTTCAAGATTCGATAATGATTTAGTAAATGAAATAACAAATGATAATCTTACTACAATCGAAAATGATTTAAATACTATTTCTAATATTGAATCTGTAGAAGTTGTTTTATCAGAAGGACAATTAAAAATCTTTATTGATACAGTTGATACCTTAAGCGAAGAAGATGTCGATAAGATTGTTAATGAGGCTTATACAAAAGTAACTAGTACCTTACCAATTTCTACTTACTTTACCGCAACTGATAGCGCAAGGATGTATGATCTACAAATCAATGTTTATACAACTATTGAAGCAAGCCCAGTAGGCGAAGAAAATCATCGTCAATATAAATTTCTTCATAAGAATTCCGCAGAAGAAACTTATCAAATCGATAATCTAGCAGTTCCTAAAAATGCTGATATCGCTAAAGAATTAGAAGGACTTGATGAAACAGATGATAGTTCAAATGATAGTTCTGATAGTTCAACAGAAAGTGATGAAGAATAACTTCGTGAAACCACGAAGTTTTTTATATGAAAAATGAAATAGTAAAAGCTAAATGTATTGATATGTCCGTTGATGGACAAGGAATAGCCAAAGCAGATGATTTGGTTATTTTTGTTAAGGGAATGATTCTTGATGAAGAAGCATATGTCAAAATAATCGCTGAAAAGAAGAATTATGCCTTTGGTATTATTGATAAGTTTATTAAAGAGTCTCCATATCGTATTAAATCAGAATGTCCTATTGCCTATAAATGTGGAGGATGTGATTATCGTCATATTGAATATAATTATCAATTAAAACTAAAGAAAGATGTTTTAATAAATACCTTTAGAAACTATAATGTTATGGATATTATTCCTGATGATAATCCATATTATTATCGTAATAAGGTTCAAATACCGGTTAAAGATCATCAAATGGGTTTTTATCGAAAATATTCTAATGATATTGTTGTCTTTGATGATTGTTTAATTGAATCTAAGATAGCTAATGAAATAATTAGTGATTTAAAACAAATATTAATTGAAAATAAAGTTGATAAATATTTTAGACATATTTTAATTAAACATGGAAAATCTACTGATGAAATAATGTTAGGTTTTATTGTTAATACGTTTGATATAGATTTAAATAATGTTATTAATTATCTAACAGATAAATATAAGAATATTAAATCAATTATTCTTAATCTAAATGATAAAGATACCAATGTAATATTAGGTACTGATGAAAAGATATTATATGGTAGAGACTATATTTATGATATTTATGATGGCATTAAAGTTAAATTATCTTTAAAGTCTTTTTATCAAGTTAATTACCAACAAATGTTGAAATTATATGCTAAGGTAAAAGAACTAGCGGATATTAGTAGTAATGATGAAGTATTAGATTTATATTGTGGTATTGGAACAATATCTTTATATATGGCTAGATTTGTAAAACACGTAACAGGTGTAGAAATAGTAGAAGCTGCTATTAATAATGCTAAAGACAATGCCAAGATGAATAATATTAATAATGTTGATTTTATCTTAGCTGATGCAAGTAAAGATATGGATGAATATATTAAGAATAAGGATTTAGTTATCTTAGATCCACCAAGAAAGTGCATATCTAAGCAATTAATTGATTC
>CAVCTP010000032.1:0-11875 GCA_963605145.1 Tannerellaceae bacterium | reverse complement strand
AAAATGAATAATCCTAAATTGGGTTTACGAAAGGAAAATAGTAATGAAAGAATTGGCTATCTATAATGAACAATTTGAAAAAATAGTAGACTAGATAACTACTTCATATTTTTATTTGCTATTTCGATAAGTTAAAGCAGTTATTCCTGTTATAGATTTAAATGTTTTTGAGAAATGCGAAGAACTATTAAATCCTAAATAATGGGCGATAGAAGTTAATGAATTATTAGTATTTTTTAATAGTTTTTTTGCTTCTTCAATTTTAATTTTTATAATAAATTCCTTAATTCCAACATCATTTTCTTTTTTAAATATAGTTGATAAATAAGAACGTGAATATCCTAATTGTTTGGCAATCATTTCTGTATCAATTTTTGAAGAAATATTATCTTTGATGATATTGTAGACTTGCTTCGCTAGTAATTTGTTATCAGTGATTTTAGAAAGTGAAGCTACTTCTTCAATGTATCTTTCAATCATTTTAACTTGTAAAGATAAAATATCATTTTGTGAAGATAATGATTCACATTTTTGAATAAAATAATCCGAAATTTGTAAAGCAGTTTCTGGTGATAATCCAGCTTTAATTGCAGATCTCGAAAAGATAGTTGTTGAAACAATAAAGATATTTTTGTTTTGTCTTAAATAATTATCAGCAACTTTTCCTTCTTTAATAGTAGGAGCTTGTTTAATCCACAAATGAAATCCCTCAATATCACCATCCATAATGAATGAACATATTTTTTCTTCAATATTTATACTTCTATAGGCATCAGCTTCACTAATCTCTTCATTTGGTAATAATAATTCGTTATTTTGGCCTTCAAGATTGCTGATATCAACTTTTTCACCATTAAAAACATAATTCAAAGTACATAAAATCTGTAATATTGAACTTAATGGCATTTTAACTAATGTTTTTAATGACTTTATATAATTATCAATTGAATTAGGTTCAATGTTTAAATCAAAGGCCATCTTATATAGTTGCTGGTTAGTAATTGTAGGATTTAATGATGGGCCAATAATAATCTTTAAATTATTACTGTTGAGTATTCCATAGTAATTGGTATTATCACTAACATAATAGTCTACAGAAGCATTTTTTTCTAATAGATCATCAATGCATAATAAGCAAGGATCTTTTTGTAATGTAATAAAGCAATAAAAATAGACAAGTTTTCTATCTTCATAAACTCTTATTGGTAAACCAGCCATATCGCTTATCTTTTGACAAATATATTGATAATCTAACATATAAAACAAATATACAATTAATAAAACAAATATGCAATTAAATTGAAATTTAATTATTTATAATAATAAAAAAGAGGAACAAAAATATGATAAATCAATTACTTGGGGGCATTTTTGAAAAGAAATGGATGGCTTCTAAAATCAAAACAGAGAAGATGACTTTAAAAGAAAAACTTTTGGGTTATCTTATTGGACCATTTGGTATGTTGGCTTTACAAGCCGTAGTAAATCAATTAGCGGAATTATATTATACAGAGATATTCTATGTAGATAATATTTTTGGTGTTGGAACCTATTTAATGATGTCTTGGGTTACTAAAATAGTTTCCATGTTATTTGGACTATATATCGCTAGAATTGTTGAAAGAAGTAATTCATCACAAGGCAAGATTAGGCCATTTGTTCTTATTGGCCAAATTATTTGTGCTATATCTTCTTTCTTTATGTTCTTTATTCCTGAAATTGGTAATACTGGAAAATTAATATGGATTTATATCTTTAATATTGCTTATAACGGAATAGGTTTTACTATGTTCTCATTAAGAAAAAACATGATTACATTATGTACTAGAGATATAAATGATAGAAATAATGTTAACTTATTAGATCGTATGTCATCATATTTACTTGTTGGTGTTGCCGTGACAATGGTTGTTGGATCAATTCTTTATTACACAATGTTACATGGCCAACCTGCCATTAATTGGATTATTTTAGTAGGTATATTTTCTTTATTATGTATACCACTATCATTTATTAATTATTTCTATACGATAGAAAGAGTAACATTAGATGAAAAAGAAATTGAAGGGGCAATTACTCAAAAAGAAGACGTAAATGTATTTAAACGTTTAAAAGAAATGTTTTCATGTAAATACTTTGTAATGGCTTATATTCTTCAAACATTAGTTTTATCTATTGGCTATCTACAAGGTTATAATCTTAATACAAATTTCTGTACTGTTATTTTAGGTGCTACAGCAGAGAATAATTATAATTTAATATTCACAATTGCTTCTGGTATTCCTATGGGACTAGGTATTTTATTCATTTATCCACTAAGCAAAAAAATAACTATCAGAAAAACATCAATGATCTTTTCAGTGATTGCTGTTATAGGTTGTGTCATGGGACTATTAGTAGGCAATAATTTTGTCCTACAAGCAATATCTTGTTTTATCTTTAACGTTGGAACTCTTGCATGTATATATATCTTAGATTCATTACTACTTAGTGCTAATGATGAAGTGGAATATAAATATGGTTATCGAGTTGAGGGTACAGTTGCTTTAGCTATCACTACTGCAATTCAAACAATTGTATCGGGTGTATTTTCTGGCGTATATGAAACAGGATTATCATATTTTGGCTATAATGCTGATTTAGGTGTTAACCAGAATACCAATGTAATTAATTGGCTATATTTTATAAGATATGTTGCGCCAATGATTCAATATATAATTATCTTCATTGTTTTAATATTCATGAATCTTGAAAGTAAACTTCCTAAAATGCAAGAAGAAATTCTTGAAAGAAAGAGACAAAATGAAGGCAATTAATTTAAGATGTGAATATTTAAAAGAACCAATCGGTATTAATATCGAAAAACCTCGACTATCTTGGAATTGTTTTGGCGGAAATAAACAAAGTGCTTATGAAGTAATAGTTGAAACTGATGAAAAACAATTATGGAATAGCGGTGTAGTAAAAACTAATGCCATGTATGCAGATTATGATGGAGAAAAGATTCCTTATAAATCTAAGATTAATTGGCGAGTTTGTTTATATGATGAAAATAATGAAAAAGGTGAATGGGTTGAATCTTATTTTGAAAGTGGACTAGATGAATCTATAAAGTGGCCCGCAAAATGGATAAGCGGCAATTATCTTGTTAATCCTAGCAAGAAATATCCTGTTGATTGTTTTAAAAAAGAATTTGAATGTCAAAGTATTAAGAAAGCTAGATTATATATCACTGCTTGTGGCTTATATGAAACTAAAATAAATGGTCAAAAAGTAAGTGATACCTGTTTTAATCCCGGTATAACTGATTATAGAAAGATTGTTCATTATCAAACTTTTGATGTAACAAATTATTTAAAAGTTGGAAATAATACTATTGAAATAGAACTTGCCGATGGTTGGTATAGAGGCAGTTGCGGTGCTTGGGGTTTAAGAAACCAATATGGTATTGAGACAAAAGTAATTGCTTTTATAGAATATACAGATAATAATAACGAAACAAAACAAGTAATTACTGATGAATCTTGGAAGTGGTCTAATGATGGCCCAATTATATTTGCGGATAATAAAGATGGCGAAATTGTTGATGCTAATAAAGTACCATCATATTCTAAATATGCTAAGATAACTCATCATAATGTAATTCCTAGTGCTTCTAATGCTTATCCTATTAAAGAACATGAAGTTTTAGATGCTGAATTAATAATTACCCCAACAAATAAGAAAGTATTAGATTTTAAACAAAATATGGCAGGCATTATTTCCTTTAAGGTAAATGCACATAAAGGACAAAAGATTAATCTTTATTTTGGAGAAATATTAGATGAAAATGGTGAGTTTTCTCAAAAGAATATTCAATTAAAAACAAAAAAGAAAGTTACACCATTACAAAAGATTGAATATATTTGTAAAGAGGGTCTTAATACTTATAAAACAAAATTTGCGGTATTTGGATTTAGATATTGTTTGGTTGAAAGTGATGTTGAAATTAATGTAAATGATTTTAAAGCTATTGCCTTATATAGCGATTTAAAACAGATTCTAACTTTTGATTGTAGTAATGAATTAATTAATCAATTTGTAAAGAATACTATTTGGTCAACAAAATCTAATATTTTAGATTTACCTACTGATTGTCCAACAAGAGAAAGACATGGCTGGACTGGTGATGCACAAATATTTGCGGATACTTTAACATATTTATTTGATGCAACAGCATTTGAAGAAAAATACTTAAATGATATTTATGCTTGGCAAAAAGCAAATGGTTGTTTACCTCATATTGTTCCAGATGGTGGTGCGGATTTTTATATGAATGCCATGAATGGTTCTGTTGGTTGGGCAGATGCCGGAATTATTATTCCTTATGTTTTATATAAGAAAACGCAAGATAAAAGAATCATCAAAAAATACTTAAGTGGTATGGAAAAATATATTAAGTTTCAAGAAAATCGTTGTGGTAAATTTTATCCAACCGCTAAAAAGTCATATTTAAATAAAGAAGAAAGAAAATATTTAAATAATGCTGGACAAGCTTATGGAGAATGGGCAGAACCAATTGAGGTTCATAAGATGTCGTGGATTGATTGTGCCATTCCACATATGGAAACCGCTACCGCATATACCATCTATATACATGATTTAATGTCGGAAATGGAAGAAGCTATTGGCAATATTGAAAAGGCAAATAAATATAAAGAATTTGCGCAAAATTGTCGTTTGACTTATCAAGCATTAATAGACAAAAATCCGGAATATAATCTAAATACTAATAGACAAGCAAGACTTGTTAGACCTCTAGCATTTAATTTATTAAATAAAAAGCAAGAAACTCAAGCAAAGCAAAATTTAATAAAAGCCTTAGAAAATTATGATTGGCGTATTGGAACAGGATTCTTGTCAACACCTTTAATATTAGATGTTTTAAAAGATATTGATGTTAAATATGCTTATAAATTATTAGAAAATGAAAAGATTCCAGGATGGCTTGCCATGGCTAAAAATGGTTCTACTAGTATCTGGGAAGCATGGGAAGGTGATAGTTGTCCAAATCAAGGTATAGCCTCTTTAAATCATTACTCTAAAGGTGCTGTTTGTGCTTTCTTATTTAGAAGAATGTGTGGTATTGAAATCAAGGATAATAACACAATTCATATAGAACCAGTAATTGGTGGTTCTATCGCTCATGCTTCATGTACCTACGAAAGTATTTATGGAAAAGTAGAATCATCATGGAATATTAAAAATAAGGAAATCGAATTTACAATAGAAATTCCTTCTAATTGTGTAGGTGAAATAGTATTGCCTAACAATAATACATACAAGCAAGAATCTGGTAGAAAGACATATAGGTGTAAATATGAATAAATTAGATAATCTAACAATTGAAGAAAAAGTAGCATTATGTTCAGGAAGTGATTTTTGGCATAGTAAAGAATATCCTAAACATGATATAAAGTCTTTTATGATGTCTGATGGTCCTAATGGTTTAAGAAAACAAGAAACAAAAGGTGACCAACTTGGCGTTAATAAATCATCCAAAGCAACTGCGCTTCCTACGAGTTCTATTAGTGCTTGTAGTTTTGATGAAGATGTCTTAGAAAAAGTAGGCAAAACAATTGCTGAAGAAGCTCTTGCTCAAGGAGTGAAAGTAGTTTTAGGGCCTGGCGCTAATATCAAACGTAATCCACTTTGCGGTAGAAATTTTGAATATTATTCTGAAGATCCAATACTTTCTGGTAAAATGGCTGCAGCATTTATTAGAGGTGTTGAAAGCACGGGCGCTCATGCTTGTTTAAAACATTTCGCTTTAAATAATCAAGAATATAAACGTTTCTCATCTAACTCTATTGTTGATGAAAAAACAATGCGAGAAATATATCTTAAAGCATTTGAAATTGCCATTAAACAAGGTAAACCCGCTTGTGTTATGACTTCCTATAATCTTATAAATGGTGTTCATTCTTCAGAAAATAAATGGCTTTTAAATATATTAAGAAAAGAATGGGGTTTTGATGGTTTAGTAATGACGGATTGGGGTGGCATGTCAAACCGTTCAAAGTCTTTTGAAGCAGGCTGTGACTTATGTATGCCAGGTGGTTCTAATTTTGGTGAATCACAAGCTATTAAAGATATTAAAGAAGGTAAACTTGATATTAAATATGTAAATAAATCATGTGAAAGAGTTTTAAAGATTGCTGAAGAAAAAAATGTAAGTCTAGAAAATAAATTAGATGAACATTATGAGGTAGCTAGAAGTATTGCTGAAAACTCTATTGTTTTATTAAAGAATGATGATAATATTCTTCCTGTTAAAGAAGATGAAATATGTTTTATTGGATCAATGGCAAAAAATATACGTTACCAAGGAAGTGGCTCTTCGCATATCAATCCTTATAAATTAGTTAATCCTTTAGATATTCTAAATGTTCCATTTGCTAGTGGTGTTGATGAAAAAGGAAATACAAATAATGAATTATTAGATGAAGCAATTAATTTAGCGAAATCTTCAAAGAAAGTAGTTATATTTGCTGGACTAACAGATTTATATGAATCTGAAGGGTATGATAGAGAAAATATGAAGATGCCTGATGGTCATATCAAACTAATAGAAGAAATTTCTAAAGCAAATCCAAATGTTATTGTTGTATTGTTAAGTGGCTCAAGTGTAGAATTACCATTCCTTGATAAGATTAAAGGCTTAATTTATGCTGGTCTACCTGGAGAAGCAGGAAGTGAAGCAATAATTAATATCCTTGAAGGTAAAGTTAATCCAAGTGGAAAGCTAGCGGAATCATGGATTAAAAAGTATGAAGATTGTATATGTTCTTCATATTGGGGAAATAAGGATGCCATATATAAAGAAGGAATATATGTAGGCTATCGTTATTTAGATAAGGCTAATATAGAAGTTAACTTCCCATTTGGCTATGGTTTAAGTTATACCTCTTTTGCTTATTCTGATATTGAATTAAAAGATAATATTTTAACTTGCAAAGTAAAAAATATTGGTAATGTTAAAGGTAAGGAAATTATTCAACTTTATATTAAAAACCCTTCAGGATATCGCGAACTTAGAACTCTTAAAGATTTTAAGAAAATAGAACTTGAACCTAATGAAGAAAAGGTTGTTTCATTTGAAATTAATGATGAAATGTTTAAAGTTTATAACAATGGATGGAAAGTAGTTCAAGGAAAATATGAATTAGAAATTGCTTCTAATTCTAGAGATATTAAACTAAGCAAAGATATAGATATAGATGGTGAAATTGATGAATATAATGGACTGGCAAATTGGTACTATGAACCAAAAGGTATAGTAAGTGATGAAGATTTCAAAACCTTATATAAAAAAGATTATGAAATAAGTAAACTTATTAAAGGCCAATTTACAATGGACAATACTGTCATGGAAATGAAGGATTATTCATTAATGATGAAGATAATGTTTAAAGTTGTAGAAGCAATGATTGCTAAAAATAATGGTAATAAAGTTGATTATAATGATCCAACTTTTAGAATGATGATATCTTCTAGTGCTGATTGTTCATTAAATGGTATGAAAATATGTGGCCAAATGAATAACTGTGTATTAGAAGGAATGCTAGAGATGGCTAATGGACATTTCTTTAAAGGTTTATTAACAATGGCAAAAAGAAATTAGTTTGATAAAGACAGATTGGAGTTATTAAATGAAATATTATCTAGCAATCGATATCGGTGCCTCTAGTGGTAGACATATTATTGGTTTTAAAGAAGATAAGCAAATTAAAACTGAAGAAATATATCGTTTTAATAATGGTGTTATTGAAGAAAATGGACATCTAGTTTGGAATATTGATTATTTATTAGATGAAGTTAAAAAGGGTATAGATTTAGCTTTAAGCAAATATTCAATTGAATCACTATCTATTGATACCTGGGGTGTTGATTATGTATTAATGGATGGTGATAAAGAGATTAAACCAGTCTATGCTTATAGAGATAATCGTACCTTAGATGTAATTGATAAGGTTCATTCTATTATTCCTTTTAATGATTTATATCTACATACTGGATGTCAATTTCAACCATTTAATACTATCTATCAATTTTATGTTGATAAGTTAAATGGAAGACTTGATAAAGCAACAGATTATTTAATGATTCCCGAATATTTACTATATAAGTTATGTGGCACAAAGGTAAATGAATTTACTAATGCTACTACAACTGGTTTAATAAACCATGAAACATTAAATTTTGATAATGAAATAATAGAAAAATTAGGTTTGCCTAAACATCTATTTAAGAAGTTATCTCAACCTAAAACAATAATTGGTGAATATAAGAGTATTAAAGTTGTTTTATGTGCCACACACGATACTGGTAGTGCAGTAGAAGGTATACCAATGGTTGGCAATGAGCCATATATCTCTAGTGGTACATGGTCACTACTTGGTATTAAGACTGATAAACCTATTACGACTTTAGATTCAATGAAAGCAAATTATTCTAATGAAGGTGGTGTTAATTATAATCGTTACCAAAAGAATATTATGGGTATGTGGTTAATTAATGAACTTAAGAAGGAGTTATGTCCTGATACAAGTTTTATAGATATAGTGAAACAAGCTAGAGAGTCTAATTTTAATGAAACTATTGATGCAAATGATGTTGATTTCTTAGCTCCTAAATCAATGAAGGAAGCATTTGAAAGGCATTTAAATAGTAAACCTATGAGTAATGGCGATTACTTTAAATGTGCATATGAGTCTTTAGCTAAATCATATAAAGAAGCAATAGATGAATTAGAAATAAATACAAATACAAAATATGATTCTATCTATATTGTAGGTGGTGGAGCAAAGAATGATTATTTAAATTCTTTAACTGAAAAATATACTAATAAGAAAGTAATTGCTTTGCCAATTGAGGCAACAGCATTAGGTAATTTAAAAATACAAATGGAGATAAAATAAGGAGAATTTTATGGAACGTTATGAAAGCGCAAAACAGATTTATGCCAATATTGGTGTAGATACAGAAGATGCCTTAAACAAGTTGAAAGAAGCAACTATTAGTGTTCATTGTTGGCAAGGTGATGATGTAATTGGTTTTGATTCTAGAATGGCAGCAAGTGGTGGTATTCAAACTACTGGTAATTATCCTGGTAGAGCTTCTACACCTGAAGAATTAATGGCTGATTTTGATAAGGTATTAGAATTATGTCCTGGTAAGAAAAGATTAAACTTACATGCCAATTATGCAATTGGCAATGATTCTCGAAAAGATGTAAAACCTGAACATTTTAAGGCTTGGGTTGATTACGCTAAATCTAGAAATATTAAATTAGATTTTAATCCTACTTTCTTTTCTCATCCGATGGTTAAAAATGGTTTAACTTTAAGTAGCCCAGATAAAGAGGTTAGGGATTATTGGATTGAACATGGCATAAATTGTTTAAAGATAGCTGAATATTTCGCAACTGAATTAAATGATGTATGTTATATCAATTTCTGGATGCCAGATGGTTATAAAGATTATCCAGCAGATAGATTTGGGCCTAGAGAAAGAATGAAAGATTCATTAGATAAGATATTTGCTTATCCATATGATAAAACAAAGGTTATTCCAACTTTAGAGTCTAAAGTATTTGGTATTGGAGTAGAAGCTTATACTGTTGTATCTGGCGAATTCTGTTTAATGTATGCATCTAAAAATAATATTATGCCTCTAGTTGATAATGGCCATTATCATCCAACAGAAATGGTTTCTGATAAGTTAAGTGCTATATTATGTTTTACTGACAAGATGATGCTACATGTTACTAGACCTATGAGATGGGATAGTGATCATGTTGTAAGTTATGATGATGAAACTAGAGAAATTATGAAAGAAGTAGTTCGTTGTGGCTTAGATAAGGTAGTTATCGCAACAGATTACTTTGATGCATCAATCAATAGAGTAAGTGCATGGATAACAGGTGTTAGAAATACCCAAAAAGCCTTATTATATGCGCTACTAGAACCTAAAGATTTAAAGAAACTACAAGATGAAAATGATTTTACATCTTTACAAGTAAAACATGAAGAATTAAAGATGTTACCAATAGGTGATGTATGGAATGAATTCTTGAAAAGAGAAAATATTAAGGAAGATTATTTATCAGTAGTAAAGGAATATGAAAAGGAGGTTTTAAGCAAAAGATGTTAGATATAAAAAAAGCACCTTTTATAGTTGAACTATCAAAGACTACATCTAATATGTATCGACTAGGTTATGATGAAAGAAATGGTGGCAATATTTCTTATTTATTAGATGAGGATGAATTAAAAGATTATTTAGATATTAACAATGTTATTAGAGAAATACCTCTAGGCTTTGATGCTTCAGAGTTAATTGGCAAATATTTTTTAGTAACTGGTACAGGTAAATATTTTAAAAATGTTGAAGATGATCCAGAAACAAATTTAGGAATAGTAAGAATCAAAAACGATGGTATTACTGCTGAATTATTATGGGGTTATAAGGATGGTGGAAGATTCACAAGTGAATTTCCAACTCACTTAATGAGCCATATGGCTAGACTTAAAATAGATAAAAATAATAAAGTTGTTATTCATTGTCATCCTGATAATTTATTGGCAATGACTTATGTACTACCATTAGATGATAAGACCTTCACAAAAGAATTATGGCAAATGGAAACGGAATGCATTGTTGTATTCCCAGAAGGAGTAGCAGTATTACCTTGGATGTTATGTGGCACAAATGAAATAGGTGAAGCTACCGCTAATAAATTTAAAGAATCATATAGACTTGTCATTTGGAGCCAACATGGTATATATGGGGCAGGTAATAGTTTAGATGAAGCATTTGGTTTAATTGAAACTGCTGAAAAAGCGGCTCATATCTATATGTTAACGGCTAATATGAAACGTATTAATACTTTAACAGATGATAATTTAAAACAATTAGCAAAATTCTTTAAAGTAAAATATCGTGAAGATTTCTTAGATTAAACTTATATTATTTATAAGTTTAATTTTTATTTGCGAAATCATTTTTGTAATGTTATAAATACTTTGTAAATGAAAGAGGATAAAATTTATGAAAGTATTGAATTTTGGTTCATTAAATTATGATTATGTTTATCAAGTAGACCATTTTGTTCTACCTAAGGAAACTATTTCAAGTAAAGGATATGCTAGAAACTTTGGTGGTAAAGGTTTAAATCAATCTATAGCTCTAGCAAAAGCTGGTATGGATGTATATCATGCTGGTAGAGTTGGTATAGATGGCCAAGACTTTATTGATTATTTAAATGAATATAATGTTAAAACAGATTTTTTAATGAAAGATAATGATGATGCTACAGGACATGCCATTATTCAAATTTGTAATGGTCAAAATTGCATTATCTTACATGGTGGGGCAAATCAAAGAATAGATGAAAAACAAGTTGATGAAGTATTAAGCCATTTTGATGATAATGATGTATTATTAGTTCAAAATGAAATATCTTCTATGTCATATATTATTAAAAAAGCTCATGAAAAGGGTATGAAGATTGCTTTTAATACTGCACCAATGGATGAAAAAGTATTTACTTATCCTTTAGATTTAGTTGATATATTTATTGTTAATGAAGTTGAAGCTAAGGGCTTAGTAAAAAGTGAAAGTGATGATATAGAAACTATTGTTCATGAATTACAAACAAAATATCCTGAAAAGGAAATTGTTATGACAGTTGGTGAATTAGGTTCTTACTTTATTCATGGAGAAATTGTAGAACACGTAGATGCTTTAAAAGTTAAGGCTATTGATACAACAGCAGCTGGCGATACTTTCACTGGTTTCTTCTTGGCTTCTTATTTAAAAGATAATGATTATA
>CAVCTP010000031.1:0-11920 GCA_963605145.1 Tannerellaceae bacterium | reverse complement strand
TCTATAATATTGATTTTCCTGGCTTTGGGCAGTCGCAAGAGCCAAGTGTTGCTTGGGGTTGTGAAGATTATACCGAGTTCTTACATGCTTTTTGTCAGAAGTTTAAAATAGATGATCCTATCTTTATAGCCCATTCTTTTGGTTGCAGGATTGCCTTAAGATATGCCTATAAATATGGAGCACATCGTATGGTCTTAACTGGTGCTGCAGGTATTAAAGATAGTCATGATTTATCATGGTATATTAAAACTTATTCTTATAAATTAGCGAAGAAGTTATTTCCAGAATACGCTAGAAAATATGCGGAAAAGGTGGGCTCTACAGATTATAAAAATTCAAGTGGTGTTATGAGACAAACTTTTGTTAAGGTTGTTAATGATGATGTTAAAGATATATTAAAAGATATCAATGTGGAAACTTTATTAGTATTTGGTGAATTAGATGAAGCAACACCTTTATCTAAGGGCAAATTAATGGAAAAGTTGATGCCTGATGCTACTTTAGTTGTATTTGAAAATGATGATCATTATGCTTATATTAATGAAGCACAAAGATTTAATGCAGTATTAGATGCATTTTTAAAAAGGGATTATTAATTATGTTATTTTATTTTGAATTATTACTTTTATTTTGTTTAACATATGTATTTTCTAAGAATGCTTTACATATGTTCCAACAACAACGTTATGAATTAAGAAGATATTCTTTATGGTTTTCTAATAAGAATAATATTCATTTTTCTTTAATTTTAATTTATCCAATTATTGCCATATTATTTTCTTTAATATTTAAACATTCCCTTGTTAGTGAAATTATATGTATGATATTAGTTATTTTATATTCATACTATTATTTAAAAAAAGAAGTTCAAAAACAATATATTAAACCTTTAGTATTAACTAATAGGGTTAAAAGACAAATTGTTTGTTTATTTATTCTTTTATTATTAACTTTTATTCTTTGTTTAAAAGTATCTACCTTTGCCTTAGCTAGCATTCTAGCAATCTTTATCCCATATTTATTAATCTATCCAATGGCTTTAATTACATTGCCTATTGAAGAATTAATTAAGAAATATTATGAAAATGATGCTAGAAAGATTTTAGATTCTTATAACAATCTAATTAAAATAGGTATTACTGGTTCATTTGGCAAAACTAGTACTAAAAATATTATCAATGATATTATTAATCAACAATTTTTAACTTTAATCACACCAGCTTCTTATAATACTCCAATGGGTATAACAAGAACTATCAGAGAACATTTAAAACCAATTCATGAGATATTTGTTTGTGAAATGGGCGCTGATAAAGTTGGCGATATTGAATATTTGATGAATTTTGTTAAACCTAATATGGGAGTTGTTACTTCTATTGGCCCACAACACTTAAATACTTTTAAAACTCAAGAAAATATTATTATTGAAAAAATGAAGGAAGTAGAAATGCTTCCAAGCGATGGTGTTGCTTTTATTAATTTAGATAATGAATTTATTGCCAATTATGAGATTAAAAATACTTGTAAGGTAGTTACTGTTGGTATTAATAATAAAAAAGCTGATTATGTTGCTAAGGATATTATTTATTCTAAAGATGGTTCGGAGTTTAATGTTTCCATTAATAAGAAAGTATATAAATTTAAAACATCTTTATTAGGACAACATAATATAACTAATATATTGTTAGGTATTGCTATAGCTTATGAGCTAGGAATTAAGGTTGAAGATATTGTTAAGAATGTATCAAGAATTAGACAAGTTGAACATCGTTTAGAAGTTAAAAAGATTAATGGTTTAACATTTATTGATGATGCTTTTAACTCTAATCCCGTTGGTTCTAAGATGGCTTTAGATGTTTTAAAACTTATGCCAGAAAAAAGAGTTATTGTTACTCCAGGCATGATTGATTTAGGTAAGAGACAAGATGAAATCAATTATGAATTTGGTAAATATATGAAGGGTAAAGCAGACTTAGTTTTACTAGTTGGGGAAAAACAAACAAGTGAGATATATCGTGGTTTAAAGGATGCTAAGTTTGCTATGGATAATGTATTAGTATTTAAAACAGTTAAGGAAGCCTTTGCTTATATATATAAGAACCTAAGCAGTAAGGACAGCATCCTATTAGAGAATGATTTACCTGATGCTTTTAACGTGTGATAGAATGGAGTCGTTATGAAGATAAATGTAGCTGTTATTTTTGGTGGTAAATCCACAGAACATGAAGTATCATGTATTAGCGCAAATCAAGTAATTAATGCTTTAGATAAGGAAAAATATGAGGTATATCCTGTTTATATATCTAAAGATGGTGACTTTTATACTAGTGAAAAATTATTTGATCTTTCAAACTATGCATCATTAATATCTAAACCAGAGGATATGGAAAAGATTACTTTCTATAAAGATGGTAATAAAGTATTTATTGCACCACTTAAGGGTGTATTTAAAAAACATATTAGAATTGATGTTGCTTTTCCAGTAGTTCATGGAACTAATGTTGAAGATGGTACACTTGCTGGATACCTACAAATGTTAGATTTACCTTTTACATCATGCGATGTATTAGGTGGAGCAGTTGGCCAAGACAAGGCTGTAATGAAAGATATCTTTAAAGCTGAAGAAATACCAATGGTAGATTATTTTGTGGTATATGCTTATGACTTTGAAGAAAATTATAAAACATATTTATCTCAAGCAAAGAAACTAAAATTCCCAGTAATTGCCAAACCTGCCAATCTTGGTAGTTCTATAGGTATTGAAATTATTAAGAGTGCTGATGAATTTCAAGAAAAGATTAAACATTGTCTAGATTATGACTTTAAAGTTGTTGTTGAACATATGGTTAACAATCTAAAAGAAGTTAATATTTCTGTTATGGGAAGTGTTGATGATGCTAAAGTATCAGTAATTGAAGAAGTTACTAATGGTTTCTTAGATTATGATAAAAAATATATGGGCGGAGCTAAAGGCTCTAAAAAGATGCCTACAAAAGTAGTTGGCGCTAAATCTAAAGGTATGGCTTCTACTACTAGAAAAGTTCCTGCTGATTTAAATACAAAACAAAGAAAAGAAATAGAAAAAATTGCTTTAAAAGTATTTAGAGTATTAAATTCTCATGGCTGTGTAAGAATAGATTTCATGATTGATAAGGATACTAACGAAGTTTATTGCAATGAAATCAATACTATTCCTGGTTCTTTAGCTTTCTATTTATGGAAAGAAGTTGGTATAGATTTTACGCAAGAGTGCGACATATTAATTAAAAATGCTTTAAGAAGATATGGAAAACGTGAAAAGAAATCTTATTCTTTTGATACCAATATATTAAAAAATTACGCTAAAAAATGAAAAAGACAACTAGAAAAATAATGATTTTAATTATAATCGCCTTTATGATTATAATTACCGTATTACCATTTACAATTTATTTATTTCAATGAAAAAGATAATTCTTATTTTAATGACTTTATGTCTATTTGCTTGTAGTAAAGAAAAAGAGTTAAGTACTAGTGAAAAACTTGTACAACTCGGCTATAGCGAAAATTCTATAAGCAAAATAGAAACTTATACTGAGGATTTCCAGCAATTATTTTTAGATTCCTATAATGAAAAATATGATGAATTATTAAATTATGAAGATTTTGATATTAATAATTTAGAAGAATATCTTACAAATTATGATTATTTTGAAAATGAACAACTTATTCAAGTAGTAAATAGCGGAAGAATTCAAGAGTTAGAAAGTAATGAATATTATATTCCTTGTTTAAAGGCTTTATATCTTAGACATCTAGATGAATATGATAGTATTAGAGATTTAATTGAGATAGTTAATACTTATCGTTATTTGCCTTTATATACTTGCATTATGGAGACAGATGTAAGCAAGAATTATTTGATGTTAGTTAATAAATATCATCAACTTCCTTCTGATTACGAGCCTGATGATTTAGTAGATATTGATAGTGACTACGGTTGGGGTTCAACTAGACAAGCGGTATATGATGCCTTTGTGGAAATGGCAGATGATGCCTATGAAGCAGGTTATACCATAAGTATTACTTCGGCATATCGCTCATATGACTATCAAGATGGTCTATATAATAAATATTTATCAATTGATGAAGGAGGACAGGCATCGGTAGATACTTATTCTGCTAGACCTGGCCATTCTGAACATCAATCTGGTCTATGTTTAGATCTAGTTACACCAGGCTACAGCATGGACGATTTTGGTTTGTCAGAAGCTTCAGATTGGGTAAATGAGAATTGTTATAAATATGGCTTTATTATTAGATATACCGAAGATAAGGTAAATATCACCGGTTATCAAGCTGAACCATGGCAAGTACGTTATGTAGGAAGCAGTGAAATAGCCAAAGATATAAAAGATCGTGGTATCAGTTTTGATGAATATTATCGTGTATTTGTTGATAATGAAGAATACAAATAATTAAGGAGTCCACCTATGAATGAATTCCCTGAAAAAGATTGGCAACTATTTAAGAAAAAGATTGTTATCTGGCAAGATGCTTATATTAATAAGTTAAATAACGAATATTTAGAAATACTAAATAGTGATAAAAGTGCTGCTGAAAAGTTTTGGACATTAGAAGAAAGAATTAAACAAAATAAAAAAGATTGTGGCGTTACATGTGAAATGTCTAGATCAATGTTATGTGATAATATCTTATTCTTATTGCATGAAGGTGCCATAACTTTAGATGATTTAAGTGATTTTAGTGATGATTTAAAAGATGCAGTAAAACTATGTGTAGGAAATAAATATGCCAAAATGGGAAAATAAAACAGATTATTTTAGCGAAAAGCAAAGACATTATAAAAATACCTATTTAGAAATTTGCGAGGTATATGATAATTTAGAAGCTAACTTATTTTCTGTAGATGATGGAACATATGAAATATATGTTAGTTTTAGCCCCATGGATGGAATTGTCTATGCCAAAAATAAACAAGAAGCAGAGTCGGTTCGTGAGAATATAAAAAAGGATTTAGTGGCAGAATACAAAAAGCGTAAAAAACCTTCAGATGAATTTATTAAGACGTTTGCTGAAAAGTATAATTTATGTCTTCCATTAGATACCTATTTTGATTTTGATTTTGAAAAAGTTGTAACAGAATTAGACAAAATATGGAGATCTTAAAAATATAACGAAAATTTAAGATTTTCTTGATTTTATTATTTAATGTAGAATTAATACGTGAGATTTAAAAAGTTTTTATTGTGCTTAATTTTGTCTTTTCTAACATTTAATTATTCTTCAATATTTGCTGAAGATGATTTTTATTATGTAAGTGATAATGATGAATTAATACAAGAGTTTGAGTCTTATAGTTCTGCTATAAGCTTTTTTAATGATAATAAAGATGAATATGATAATTTAATCATTAAACATAACGACGAAGTTATAGAAATGGAATATGGCATTGTGGAATTTAATGATGAATTAGATTATGTTAAATACCATTCTATATCTCGCGGTGAAGATGATTATATCTCTGCGAGTTATGGTATAGATGCAGCCTATTTATATAGTGAAGATAATAAGATTTATTTTAAGGTAGCCAATGATATTGGCTATATAGATTTTGATAATGTTAAGTTAGTTCCTTATGACAATAACAGTAGTAACTATTATACCGATGATAAATATATCTATCATAAGATTAAGAATCCTTTAAATTATGAATCATATAAATTAGACTTTATTCCTGATGGTTTAAGTAACAATAGTACTTATTATTCTTATGATGGTCATTATTTCTATGATGATTTTTATTTAATGATTGATGATTATCGTAATGATACTTATGATAATGCAGTTAATGAGGAAATATATTTTAATTATTATCAATATCTATCACATCGTAGTTTATCTAATTATTCATATGAAGAATTAGAAGATTATTTCTATAATACTTTGATGATTGATGGTAAATTAAATCATTATGTAGATAATAATAACGATAATGCAGCTGATGAGATAAATAGATCACAATTATATGATGAAATAGATGATTTCTTTATCTATGAAAATATCTATGGTTCAAATGCTATGCTTACAATTAGTAGCGCAATATACGAATCAAGTTATGGTAGGTCTGAAAGTTCATTTAAACAAAATAATTTATTCTATACTGCTGCTTATGATTCTATAATCGCAAGTAATCATAGATATAATACGGTAAGTGATTCTATATATGCGCATAGTAAATATATAGTGTCTAAAAGATTTGGTAATTATTTAAAAGATGATTATAAGGGAACTTTCTTAGGAGATAGATTAGGCGGCTTAGAAATTGAATATACTATTGATCATTATTATGGTGAGAAAGTAGCGGCAATTTATTTTGATATAGATAATAAATTAGGTTTAAAGGATTATAAGCAACGTTCAATTGCGTTGTTTATTGATAAGGATAGGCTTAAGTTATATAGTGATGAATCATTAGATGATGTTTTATATAGTTTAGATGATGTTGAAGAATTGGCATATGTTGTATTAGCTGAAAATGAAACTTCATATAAAATACAATTTGATTATTCTAATAATGATGAATATATTTATGATTTTGAGGATTGTATTGCATATGTTGATAAGGATGATGTTTCTTATATATTAAATGTAGATAAGATTCAAGATAATGAATTTATTAATATTAATTATGATTTTGATGGTGGAACTTTTATAGATAAACAAACCTTAGAGTTGAAGGCCTTAAAAGATGCAAATATTTTAGATAATATTAAACCTAAAAAAGATGGCTATGAATTTAATAATTATGTTTATGTAGTAGATGGTGAAAGTAATACCTATATTGCCACTTATAAGAAGATTAAAGAGATTACAATCAATAATCTATTAGATGAATATGATAATTATATTGATTTAAGTAATGCTTCTATTAATGTCATATATGAAGATGAATCTAGTAAATTAGTACCATTAAATAGTGATATGGTAAGTTTTAATAGTGATGATAATGAATTAATAATTAGTTATTGTGGTTTTAATATAAATAAAAATATAAATATTAATTATGATGATAATTCTATATCTTTGGATGAAATAAGAGTTAAGGATATTGTTTTAAAAGAGAAACAAAATAGAAATTATTATATTAAAAATAATACTGATTTTGATTTTAGTATCTCTGGTTTAGATTTAGCATTAGATAATTATGATAAAGCCTTTTCTTTTATTAAAAATACTTATTATGTGGAGTTAGAGGATATATCTTTAGTTAATAAGGAAAAGATAGAGAAGTTGGCTAAAGGTTATGATTTTGAAGTATTAGATGGTTTAAATATATCTTTTAAATATAACTATATTGATATTGATTTGAAGAATAAAACAATTGTTCAAGTTGATATAAAGGATAAGAAAGATAATTATATTTATGTGGCATATCATCTAAATAGTGATGGCGATATTATTAAATGTAATAGTACTTGGTCTAATAATTATATTCAATTTGAAATAGAAGAAGCAGGGGATTATTTAATATTAGGTAGGTCTAGTATTAATAGTTATTCAATAGAAGATAGTGTAGAAAACCTAAGTATAAATAATATGGGTTATGATAACCATGATTTAAATATTAAGGTTATGAATATTTGTTTCTTGTTTGTTTTATCATTTATTGGAGTAATTGTTTATTATATAGTTGAAAATAAGAAGGAGAAGCAGTGGATAGACTTCAAAAAGTTATTGCGCAATCAGGATATTGCAGCAGAAGAAAAGCTGAAGAACTAATATTAGAGGGTAGAGTTTCTGTTAATGGCTTACAAGTTAAAGAACTTGGAACTAAGGTAGATTTAAGTGATGATATTCAAATAGATGGTAAATCTATTAAAAAAGAAGATAAGGTTGTTTATATCTTAAATAAACCTAAAAATGTGATATCTAGTGTAACAGATGATAGGGGTAGAAAAACGGTAGTTGATTTAATTGAAACAGATTATCGTTTATTTCCTATGGGTAGATTAGATTATGATAGTAGTGGTTTAATTTTATTAAGCAATGATGGTGAATTAATGCAAAAGATAATTCATCCTAAATATGAAGTAGAAAAGACTTATGAAGTTACTATTGATGGTTTAATTAATGATTTTGATATTAAAAAATTAGAAAGTGGTGTAAAGATAGATGATTATATATCAGCGCCAGCTAAGATTGATTTAATTAGACAAAATAAGAATAAATATACTTCATTTTTAACTATTACCATTCATGAAGGCAAGAATAGAGAAGTTAGAAAGATGTTTGCTTCAATTGGTTATAAAGTAATTAAATTACACCGCACAAAAATAGCTAATATTGAATTAGGTAATTTAAAAAGTGGTGAATATCGTAGATTAAAACCAATTGAATTAAAGAAGTTAAAACTATATTTAGATAATGTTAAATCTGATTGATTGTTAAATCTTTATCTTCAAAAGGATCTATATAAATAGTCTTATAATTTTTAATACTAACAAATCCCGGTTTTTTACCTTTTATTTTCTTAATATCTTTAACTAAACAATAATTAACAGGTACAGTTGATGAATATCTACCTTGTGAATAATAAGCAGCAATATTAGCACAGATTCTAATAATCTTTTCATTAGGTGAATCGCTGTCTACTACAAGGTGGCAACCATGATAATCTTTGGCATGGAACCAAGTATAATTTGCTTTAGCATAATCAAATGTCAAGAAATTATTTTGTATATTATTCTTACCAAAGGTAATTGTTTGATTATCAACTTTAATTTGATATAGATTTACTTTCTTCTTTTGTTTATTCTTTGAACTAGCTTTCTTTAGATAACCATATTTAATTAATTCATCCTTAATATCTAAGGCATCAGAATAATTAGCTAAGGATAATTGTTCAGCTAAAGAATTAAAATATTCTAGTTCACTACTAGCGATATCTAATTGTTCTTCAATATATATCTTACCTTTACGCTTTTTTTGATATTGATTGTAATATTTATTGGCATTAGCCTTAATTGATAATTTAGGCTCTAATTTAATTGTTTTAGCGTTACCATAATAATCATTAATTGTAATTTCATTTAGACCTTTTTTATCTAAATCTTCATACATATATAATAAATCACCATTTTCTTTATCATTTTGAAGATTTAAAGCATCATTTAAAGATAACTCTAATTTATCAACCTTAGTTTTATAGTGCTTTATTTGTCTTTTAACAATCTTAAATAAATCATCAGAGATATTCTTAATTCTTTCTTTTTCATCATCTTGATAATATATTTCATCAAAACCTTTTTGAATATCCCATACTTCATAATCTTTACCCTTATGTAATAAAGGAATTATATGAAATTCATAAGTATCATTTATCTTTGAAATGTAAAGATTTTTAGAATCCTTAATTTCTTGAATTATCTCATCATATGTTTGTTTATTATCTAAACGATATCTAAATTCATTTTCTAATAATTTAGAAAAACCTTGTAATTGTTTAACTAATGATTCATCATAATCAATATTAGGATTATTAAAAGGATCTAATTTATTTTGTTTATCAGGAAGAGTAAAGACAGAACCTGGCAAGATTGTTCTTTTAGTATTTTCATAAGGTGGTATTTTCTTTAAAGCATCAATTATCTTATTGTCATCATCAATTAAGATTAGATTGGCATATTTACCCATTAATTCTAAAGATAATATATAGTGTTTTTCATCATATAACTCGTCTCTTGCATGGATATGTAATAGTAGATAACGATCATAATCAAATTGTTCTATTTTATAGATGATGCCATTTAATATATATTTTCTTAAGACCATGACAAATGTTGATGGTTCATTAAAAGTGTTATAGTTTCTATCTGATAAACAGATATGGTTATAGTTAGAATGTAAGGACATTACAAGATTTGTACGTTTGTTGTTGGCATGTACATTAAAAACTAGTTCTGTTTTAGAAGTATTGGCGATTCTATTTATCCTAATTGGTAAATAAGAATCTAAATCTTGTTTTACTTTCGCTAATATAATTCCATCTAAGGCCATATAAGCATTATACAATGTTTGTTTAAACGTTTCATTTGTATGTTAAAATGTTTATGAATGTTGAAGAACAACATAAAAAAAGGGAGGAAAAATGGTTTACTCAAAAGAAGTAGAAAACATGTGCACAGTAAAATGTGGCGCTAGCCATGGTTGTGCTCCTATCCCTGAGGAAGGTAAATGGGTATATTCAAGAGAAATCAAGGATATCTCAGGCTTAACTCATGGTATTGGATGGTGTGCACCACAACAAGGAGCTTGTAAACTAACTTTAAATATTAAAGAAGGTATTATTGAAGAAGCTTTAATTGAAACATTAGGTTGTTCAGGTATGACTCACTCAGCTGCTATGGCTTCAGAAGCAATAGTAGGTAAGACTTTACTAGAAGCATTAAATACTGACCTAGTATGTGATGCTATCAACACAGCAATGAGAGAGTTATTCTTACAAATCGTTTATGGTAGATCACAATCTGCTTTCTCAGAAGGTGGCTTAGTAATCGGTGCAGGTCTAGAAGATTTAGGTAAAGGTACTAGATCACAAGTTGGTACATGTTATTCAACAAAGGCTAAAGGCCCTAGATACTTAGAATTAGCTGAAGGATATATCACAAAGTTAGCTTTAGATGCTAATGATGAAATTATCGGTTATGAATATATTAACTTAGGTAAGTTCCTTGATGCAGTTAAGGCTGGTGCAAATCCTGAAGAAGCATTAAAGAAAGAGATCAAGACTTATGGCAGATATGCTGAAGCTGCTAAGTATATTGATCCAAGAAAGGAGTAATAACATATGGCATTATTTGAAGGTTACGAGAGACGTATAGATAAGATTACTAAAGTCTTAAATTCATATGGTATTTCTTCTATTGAAGAAGCAAAGAAAATCGTTGATGATTTAGGCGTTGACGTTTATGGCATCGTTAAGGGTATTCAACCAATCTGCTTTGAAAATGCTTGTTGGGCATATATCGTAGGTGCTGCTATCGCTATTAAAAAGGGTGATAAGAACGCTCATGATGTAGCTAAGTCATTAGGTGAAGGTTTACAATCATTCTGTATTCCTGGATCTGTTGCTGATGATAGAAAAGTTGGTCTAGGCCATGGTAATTTAGCTGCTATGTTACTAGATGATAATACTAAGTGTTTCGCTTTCTTAGCAGGACATGAATCATTCGCTGCTGCTGAAGGTGCTATTGGTATCGCTAGAAACGCTAATAAGGCTCGTAAAGAACCATTAAAGGTTATCTTAAATGGTTTAGGTAAAGACGCTGCTAAGATTATCTCTAGAGTTAATGGTTTCACTCATGTTGAAACACAATTCGATTATTTCACTGGTGAATTAAAGATTACTAATGAAACTAGATATTCACAAGGCGAAAGAGGCGAAGTAAGATGTTATGGTGCTGATGACGTTAGAGAAGGTGTTGCTATTATGCATCACGAACATGTTGACGTATCTATCACTGGTAACTCAACTAACCCTACTAGATTCCAACATCCAGTTGCTGGTACATATAAGAAAGAATGTATCGAACAAGGTAAGAAGTACTTCTCAGTAGCATCAGGTGGTGGTACTGGTAGAACTCTTCACCCAGATAACATGGCTGCTGGTCCTGCTTCATATGGTATGACTGACACTATGGGTAGAATGCATTCAGATGCTCAATTCGCTGGTTCTTCATCAGTTCCTGCACACGTAGAAATGATGGGCTTAATCGGTATGGGCAACAACCCAATGGTTGGTGCATCAGTTGCTGTTGCAGTTGCTGTTGCTGAAGCATTAAACAAATAATAGAGTAAACATTAAAATATACAAAGGTCTTCAAGTCGAAGACCTTTTTTCATGTTAATATTTATTTAT
>CAVCTP010000030.1:0-12105 GCA_963605145.1 Tannerellaceae bacterium | reverse complement strand
ACCTTGTAGAATGTGTATGTGTTTTAAAACTTAAATAAAATAATTAATAGTAGTTTGTTTAAGAAACGATTTAAGGGTAAAGAATTAGATAAAAATTTAGCTTGTTCCTTTTAGAAAAAGTTAAATTTGAAGGAAATAGATAAAGTAAAAAAAGAATATGAAAAATTTAGAATAAAGCAAGATAGAAAATATATTTTAAGTATTGATGAAATTTATAAAAAAGTATTCTAAAAAGAATTAAAATGAGTAATGCATTGTATAAAGATATATGAAAAAAGAAAATAAAGTTATAACACTATATTTAGCAATTACCTTAGGTTTTTCTTATTTATTGGGACTACTTGAATTAATAGATGGTAGTGGTAAATATTATAAGATACTAGGAATAAGTTTTACTTTTGTACCAGTAATTGTAGCTTTTATTGTAAAGCGAATTACAAGTGAAAAGGCAAAATATCATCTTTCATTATCTGTTTGGAAGAATTTAAAATATTGGCTATTATCAGCATTCTTACCTGGAATATTAATTGCGATTGGCGCAATTATCTATTATCTAATTTTCCCTAATGAATATAGTGGAATATTTAATTATGGTAGTGATACATTGATTGTTATAAATCATCCCTTACTTATAGCTTTAATTTGTATTCTTATTTCAGCTTTATTATTTCCTATTCAATTATTAGAACTAGGGGAAGAAATTGGTTGGAGAGGTTATTTGCTAGGTTTTCAAGTAGAAAAGTATGGTGAAAGAAAAGGAACTATTATTAATGGTTTTGAATGGGGTTTAGCACATTTACCATTAATATATTTTGGCTTTAATTATAGTTTAGATAATTTTGGTGCACCATATTCAAATATGCTAATGATGATAATTGTTTGTATCGTATTTGGAATTATTCTTTCATATGCAACTATAAAGACTAAAAATGTAATGTATGCAGCAATTATACATGGTGTTATTAATGTTATTGGTGAATTACCTGTTTATTTCAGTAAAAGTTTAAGTAATGGTTTATTAGGGCCAAATCCTAGTGGTTTAATAAGTTTATTGCCAATGTTGATTTTGTCTATTTTATGTTTATCTAAATTAGATAGATAGAAAGGATTTATTTTGGATTTAAAGCAAAGGGCTAAAGAACTAAAGAACGATATTCCTGCTGTATTTTTGGCTTTAAAAGATAAAGATACGCCATTAATCGCAAAGATAATTGCGGGAATAACTGTTGCCTATGCTTTATCACCAATAGATTTTATTCCTGATTTTGTCCCAATATTAGGGTATTTAGATGATGTAATATTACTTCCTGCTTTAATTGCTTTAACTGTTAAGTTGATTCCTCAAACTGTATGGCAAAGATGCCGATTAGATGCAGAAAATTTGTGGGAAGATGGTAAACCTAAGAAATGGTATTATGGAATTCCTATTATATTGATATGGATTCTTATTATTTATTTGCTTATTAAAAAATTTGCCTAGAAATAAGGGCTCTAATAACGATATAATGATTGTAAGTGTGTGATAATGTTTTAATGTAGCAGACTGCAAAATATAAAACAATGAAAAGAGCATTTATAAATAAAAAGGTAAGCAACATATTATTGGCTATATTTATAGTTGCTACTTTTATGATTTCTTTATGTTCTTGTAAGAATGAAACAATAATAGATGATGACGATAATCGTAGCGTTATAACTATTGGTAGTAGTGACTATCCACCATTTATGGATTTAGATAACAATGGTAATCCTACAGGAATTGATGTAGATATTCTAGAAGAAGCCTTTGATCGTATTGGCTATGATATTCGTTTTGTTACTATCAGTTGGGAAAATAAAGATGATTTATTAAAATCTAAAGATATAGATTGCGTTACTGGTGGTTTTACTATTAATGGACGTGAAGATGATTATCTATGGATTGGTCCTTATATGAATAGTAATCAAGTTATTGTTGTTAATAAAGGTAGTGGAATAGATTCTTTAAATGATTTAAATGGCAAAACTATTGCTGTTCAATCTTCTAGTTCAGCTGAAACAATATTGTTAGAAAGAAGCAATTCAAATATTCCTGAAGATATTCAAATATTAAGTTATGAAGATAATATGCTTTTATTTGCGGCATTAAATTCTAATTATATTGATGCTTTTGTCGCAGATGAACCAGTTGTTGTTCAATATATGAAAGATTATGAGACTAATTTTGTTATTTTGGATGAACCACTTATTAATGCAAGTGTTGGTACAGCATTTGCTTTAGATGGTGATGCTGAGTTATGTCAAAAAGCAAATGATGCTATTGATGAAATGAAAAAAGATGGCACTTTACAAGAAATTATTGAAAATTATCTTGATGATGCTAGTAGATATATTGAGGGAGAAGAATAGATGGCTAAGAAATTATTTAATATATCTTTTATAACTTTAGCCATTATTGGTGGTCTAGTTTTGACTATCGTATCAACTCTTATTACTACTAATATATATAAAAAAAATGCTGATGCAACATTAGCTGTCGATATAGAATATATCAAACGTCAATATAGTAACTATATTGAATTTAATAATACTGAAACTGTTAAAAGCCTTCTTAGAAAAGCAGAGACTGTAAGTTTAATAGAAGATTGTGATGAAGAGATAAGTGTTGAACATTTAAAAACTCATATAGATGAAATATCAGCTACCGGTATTACAATGCTTGATGAAAATTGTGATGTAATAGCGCAATATAGTAAAGATGACTTATATTATGAACAATTTAAGCATATGTTAAATAAAGAAATCATCTTAAGAACAATGAAGTATGATAACGATATCTATATGAAGCGTATCAAGTTAGAAGATGAATCTTATGTTGATATTGCTATGCATCAATCTACAACTGGTGTAGTACTCGTATATCGTCATACTAATAAAGAATTTGCGGCTAAATCAATTCTTTCTATTCAAAATATCCTTGATGGTTTTGATATAGAACAAAAGGGTACCTTTGTTATTACCGATGGTGCATCAATTGTTGCTTCAAATGATAAGAGTTTACTTGAAGATGTTATTTCAGATGAGGATTATAATCTTATCTACAATATTCGTAATAATGGCCAAGCTGATAAGATGGTTACAGTTAAAAAAGATGGTGAGAATATTGTCTATTTTGGTAGATTTTCTCATGGTCGTGAATTTTATATTTGTGCTTATCTATCTGAAAGACAAGTTTATAGTAGTGTTATACCAGTTGTTGGTTTGATATTAATTTTCTATATATTTTTGATTATAATTGTTCAATTTGTAAGACTTCGTTCTACTAATAGATTGATAACTAGACAAGAAGAACAAGAGCGTGCATATAAATTAGAATTAGAAAAGAAAAATGGTGAATTAACCAAAGCTAAAGACAAGGCAGAACTTGCCAATCAATCTAAGCGTAATTTCTTATTTAATATGTCTCATGATATTCGTACCCCAATGAATGCCATTATTGGTTTTACGGAATTAGCACAAGAGAATATAAATAATAATAAGAGTGTTGATTATTATTTAAGCAAGATTATGTTATCTAGTAAACATTTATTATCTTTAATTAATGATGTATTAGATATGTCGCGTATTGAAAATGGCAAAGTAACTATTGAAACTGTTCCGGTATCAGTAACAGAACAAATGCAACTTGTACAGGATGTTGTTCAATCAGAAATAGAGGCTAATAATCTTATATTTGAAGGAAAGATTATTAATTTAAAAAATGATTATGTTTATGCTGATGCCTTACATGTTAATAGGATATTAATTAACATATTAGGCAATGCTGTTAAATTTACTCCTGAGGGTGGCTCAATTACTTTCACGTTAAATGAAAAAGAATCTGAACACAAGGGTTATTCGTACTATGAATTTGTTATTGAAGATACAGGAATTGGTATGTCTGAAGAATTCTTGGGTCATATCTTTGAACAATTCGCTAGAGAAAAATCTTCTACTGTAAGTAAAACTCAAGGAACTGGACTTGGTATGTCTATAACTAAGAGTTTAGTTGATCTTATGGATGGCGATATCAAGGTTGAAAGTGAACTTGGAAAAGGTTCTAAATTTACAGTTACCTTAGAATTTAAACTCGCAAGTAAAGAGATAGTTCATAAAAACATTAATGAAATTACCCATGAACATGTGAACTTAGCAGGTAAGAGATTATTACTTGTTGAAGATAATGAATTAAATATGGAAATAGGCCTTACTTTACTTGAAGGTGCTGGATTTGTTGTTGAAACAGCGTGGGATGGTAGTATGGCTCTTGATATGGTTAAAGATATGCCTAATGATTACTATGATCTTATTCTTATGGATATTCAAATGCCTATGATGAATGGCTATGAAGCAACTAGAGCCATTAGAGCTTTAGATGATCAAAAGAAGGCAAATATTCCAATTATCGCTATGACTGCCAATGCTTTTGATGAAGATAAGAAGAATGCTTTAGCGGTTGGAATGAATGGCCATATCGCAAAACCTATTGATGTGAAGTCATTATTACAATTAATAGATGAAGTATTAAACAATACAAAAGAATAACATTTTGGCATAAAATAATGTTTGATGATTTATTTCATCATTAAAGGTGCTAAGTTATGATTTTAGAAATTAAATATGTAGGCAATGATGGAGATGGTGTTGCCTATTATAAAAATAAAGCAGTATTTGTTAAGAATGCATTAGTAGGTGAGATTGTAGATGCTAGTTTTGATGGTGAAAATAGCGCTCATGTAAATTCATATATCAAAGTATCTCCTGATAGAAATAATGACATTTGTAAATCATATTCCTTATGTGGCGGATGTAATATTTTACATGCTAGTTATTCAGAACAATTAAAAATTAAAAAGAATATCTTAAAACAATCTTTACAAAAAGTATGTCATATTGATGATTTTGAGATAGTTGCATCAAATGATAAATATTATCGTAATAGTTTAAAACTACCTTTTTATATGTTTAATGGTAAACTAACAAATGCCTTATATGCCAAGGATAGTAACCATTTTATAGCATTTGATAATTGTTTTAATCATGAATTAGTATTAGAAAATATTAGAAAAGAGATATTAGAAATTGCCAATAGTTATAATTTAAATTCTTATGATAAACATAGTAAAAAAGGTTTACGTTATTTATATATGCGTCATTTAAATGATGCTGTACAAGTATGTTTAGTTACAGGAGATGATGAATTAGATTCTGGCTTTGTTTATAAAATAAGTAAAATTGATAAGGTTGTATCTTTATACCAAAGTATCAATACCTCTAGATCTAGTTTATCTATCTTTGGTAAACAAATGATTCATCTAGCAGGTTCTAATAGTTTAAGATTTAAAGTTAATGGTATTAAGGCAAATTTATCACTTAAATCTTTTTATCAAATGAATTCTAATCAAGCAGCAAATATGTAT
Organism: Tannerellaceae bacterium; assembly: GCA_963605145.1. Lineage (GTDB taxonomy): Bacteria > Bacillota_I > Bacilli_A > Erysipelotrichales > Erysipelotrichaceae > Colivicinus. The sequence continues at coordinate 6,667 of CAVCTP010000030.1, read as the reverse complement.
AACTATGTTAATAGTTTAATTGATGATAATGAGAAATTAGTTGTTGAAGCATATTGCGGTGTTGGTATTATGGCAATGCAAGTGGCAAATAAGGCTAAGAAAGTTATTGGTATTGAAATAATACCCGAAGCTATTAATAATGCAAAGAATAATGCTAAAAACAACAATATAGAAAATATTGAATTTATATGTGGTGATAGCGGTGAAGAATTAAGAAGAATATGTAAAAGAAATGATGTTGATACTTTAATAGTTGATCCACCTAGAGGTGGCTTAGATGATAATGTATTAATAACAATTATGAAATCTAAGATAAAGAATATTATTTATGTATCATGTAATCATATTACTTTAGCTCAAAATATAGATACATTATCAAAATATTATAAATTAGAAAGCATTAAAGCATTTGATATGTTTCCTAATACTACACATGTTGAAACAGTTACAATGCTTACAAGGATAAAGAAGTAAGAAGATGAAAGGATTTAAAGAGGATTAAAAAATGAGATATATTTTAAGTTTATTACCTGTATTTCCATTTGCTATATTAATTACTGGCATTTTATATGCAATTATTTATAATTTATTAAAAAGTAAAAGAGAAAAACCAAGTAAGGGTATAATGCTTGCGGAATATGTTTTACTTGGCTGGGTTGTAATGTTTATTTATGTTACGCAAATTATGTCATTTGGTAATGGCTTTGGAGATGGCGCAAACTTTATACCTTTACAACAATTTGTTATTGCAATCCGCTATGGTTCAAATAATGCTGGTGGTGTATGGCAATTCTTATTAAATATTATTATGTTTATACCTTTAGGCTTTCTTTTACCTATAGTATTTAAGAAACATGCTAATTGGAAAAGTGTATTTATAATATCTTTAAGTTTTACTGTTGCTACAGAGTTATTACAATTAATCTCTAGTAGAGGTACGGATATTGATGATGTAATAGCAAATACCTTAGGTGGTTTATGTGGTTTTGCATTATATTTAATTATTATTGGTTTAATTAGTTTAATTACACATAAAAAGATAACTATCACAAAATATATATCTAAATTGTTGATTGGAATTATCATTATTGCATTAATTAGTACAACCTTTGTTGTAATTAAATTCTGTGATGGTTCATCTAAATATGGAAATCTATATTACGAACATCTAATTCCAAAACAATTAGAAGTAAATATTGAACTAGATGATAGTCAAAATGATAGAGCAGTATATAAATATGAGGAACAAATTAGTCTACATGATTTAGAAGATAAATTACAATCAATTACCAATTTTAATGGTGAATGGACTGAAAACACTAGTGATGAAACTTATTATTCTTTATTTGATGGTGAGAACAAAGCTATATTTATTTTTCCTTATAATAAGTGGTCTGTTTATTATGAATATGGTGTTTATGATAAAGAGGCTTCTGAAAATATTGATTCATCTGTAGCTTTGCAAAAGGCTTGGGAATATTTAAAAGAATTTGATATTGATAGTAATGATGTAGTTTATGATGAAGATGACAATACTGATTATTCAGATGAAAATTATCATTTCAATTTCTTATCTATTGGAAGTAATGACAAAAAACGTGTTTATGGCAATGTCACAATAGAGATAGGTAAAGATGGTAGACTTGTTTCAATTTGTGATAATAGAGTATGGTGCACTTATTTTGAAGATACACAATGTATTTCAATGAAGGATAGTATAAAGATCGCAAAAGAAGTAGGATGTGGTGATTGGTATGGCAATGGTGTTGTTGAAAGCGTAGAAGAAAGCTATACCTTTATTCCAGAAACTGGTTATTTAATTCCTATTTGGTTAATAAATGGTTATCTAGATGATGGTAGTCAAGTATTGAAATGGCAACCTAAGATTGATGCTGTTAAATAATTATGGAATCTTTTCTTGAATTTACTTTACCAAGTGAAGAAATAGGATTTGTTGAATACAAAAGAAGTTTTGTTGTACAAGGAAAGATAAATATTGATATACCTAATAATGCCTTATTAACAATTAATTTACTTGATGAAAATAAAAAGATTGTAAGATATATCAAATGTGATAAGAAAAATAAATCAATCTATGTTAATCATCCCGATTTAACAACCTATAAAGAAGAACTAGATCCTAAAAGAATTAAGATGCAAGAATTTGGTTTTCCTGAATTGGTTGTTGATGATATTGATAATCCTGAAAAGTCTTTGCATCTTGCAACTAATAAATTATGGTATTCCGATTATGTATTTAAAGGAATTTTTATTAGTGCAAGCGATATAAGTCATGGTGCAATTTTTGATGATGGAATGAATTATTTAGATGATAATGGCAATCCTTATACAACATTAGAATGTGGTAACTATGTAATTGAAGCTATATTAAGTTTTAATAATTTTGAAACTAAAATAAGCAAAAAGATTGTAATAGGTACAAGAGACAAACAATTGATATGCCGTTTTAATCCAATAAGTCATAAATTGGCAATGCAATCTTGGTGCAAGGATAACAACATTTCTATCATTAATGATTTAATGCCAGGTTATTTAGATGCTTATTTAGGTAAATGGTATTATCATATGGGCCTATTAAAAATGTATCGAGCAAATGATATTTGTTTATATATAAGCGCAAATATCATTATGTTTATATATTTAATAGATGAAACAAGTACTTCATATGCAACAGAATTAGGATATCTACAAGCTAATAATGCATTAAAACAAAATAGATTAACTTATTATCATTATGATATGGGCGAAGCAATCATTGGTAAGAATAGATTATATGAGAAAAAGGCCAACATAATTAAATTTGACAATGATGAATATATCTATTTATGTAGGATTGATATTGTTAATAAGGATGCTAAAGAAAATATATATTATTTAGATGAAAGAGATGTTATAGATACAATTATTGATTTTAATAATATAAGAATTAATTCAGGTAAAGATATTGCGATTATGGGCATTATTAAACCATGGCAATTAGATATAAATGATGTGATATTAAAAGATGATAATACATATTTATATAAAAATTATCCTAATATTATTAGATATACTCTATTGATTGATAATAATGAATATATTTTAAATAGAAAACCTAATATGGAAAGAATTGATACAGATTCAATAGGTAAATCAATCTATGAATTTTATAATATTATCCATATTGATGATTCTTGGTCTAATAAGAATATAAATATTAAAGTAGAATGTATTGATGCAAAGGGAAATAGTATTGCTTCAAAAGATTTTAAAATATATGTAGAGTAAATTTTACTATTATGATATAAAACAAATATGGATAAAAAGATAGATAAATGTATTTATTCTGATTTATGTGGAGGATGTCAACTACAAGGAAAGACATATCAAAAGCAACTTGAATATAAGCAGAATAAAATCAATAAATTATTAAGCAAATATCAAAAAGTTAATAAAATTATCGGTATGGATAATCCTTTGAACTATCGTAATAAAGTTCAAGTATCTTTTGGTTATGATGATAATAAAAATGTTATTTGTGGTAATTATGTAAATAGTACGCATACAATTGTGCCCATAGAAGATTGTATGATCTGTGATATAGATGCTTTAAAAATAATTCAATCAATAAAAAGATTAGTTATTAAATATAAAATATCTATCTTTAATGAAGATAGTTTAAGAGGATGCTTAAGACATATTTTAATTAGAACTACTAATACTAAACAAATTATGCTTGTATTAATTACAGGAACAAGCAATATTAATAAAAAAGACTTATTTTTAAAAGATATTTTAAAATTTAATCCAAATATTACAACAATTGTTCAAAATATAAATAATCGTCATACTTCAATGATTTTAGGAGAAAAGAATATTACTTTATATGGTAAAGGATATATTTATGATGAATTATGTGGCTTAAGATTTAGAATATCTCCTAGTAGTTTTTATCAAGTTAATAAAAGACAAACAGAAATATTATATAAACAAGCTATTGAATATGCTGGAATTAAAAAAAGTGATGTTATTATTGATGCTTATTGCGGTACAGGTACAATAGGTCTAGTTGCTTCTAAATATGCCAAAAAAGTAATTGGCGTAGAAATAAATAAAGCAGCAGTTAAAGATGCAAATATCAATATGAAAAATAATAATATCAATAATTGTGAATTCATAAATGAAGATGCTGGTAAATTTATGAATTATCTAGCCAAGAAGAAAGTTGACATTGATATTGTTATAATGGATCCACCAAGAACTGGTTCTGATATGAAATTTATAAATGCTATATTCGCATTAAAACCTAGAAAAGTAATGTATGTTTCTTGTGGTCCAGAAACACTTGCAAGAGACTTAAAAGTATTAAGCAAATATTACGATGTTAAAACAATACAGCCAGTTGATATGTTCCCTTATACAGAGCATGTTGAGACGGTAGTATTGCTGTCTAAGGTACAGAATTAAATAGCAAGAAAAGGCTTGAAGGTCTCCTTGCTGTATATATCTCAGGTGAAGCGCAAATGCGGACTCGATGTCAGCGACAGCTACAACAAACCGAAGTCTGAATAGGCGATTGCTTTTACCATGTCAGCGAAAATTCTACCAGTTCTGGGGTTTCCGGTTTCCCAATCAGTGGTTCTTTTTTGTCGAGCACAGACAACTGAGATATTTCATCATCAGTCAATGAAAAATCGAATAAATCAAGATTCTCTTTTATATGGTTAATCTGCGTACTTCTCGGAATGACGGCAATCCCTTTCTGTGTCAGAAAACGAAGCAGAATTTGTGCAGGAGTTTTGTCATACTTTTTTGCTAAAGCAAGTACTGCAGGTTCTTTAAACATTTCATTACGATTGCCTTGTCCGAGTGGTGCATATGCCATGTGTGCTACATTCTTTTTGTCCATCCAGCTGCGTTCTGTGATTCGCTGGCAGTAAAGATTTGTTTCAATCTGATTAACAGCAGGGACAATTTTATTGTAAGCAATCAGATCCAGAAGCTGATCCGGTTCAAAGTTTGATACTCCGATTGCTCGAATCTTTCCCTCAGCATACAGCTTTTCCAAAGCACGCCATGCTGCATAGTAATTGGCAAACGGCCAGTGCAAAAGGAGAAGGTCGATATAGTCTGTTTGCAGATTTGCAAGAGACTGCGTTACCGTCTGCTCAGCATTTTCGTAGGATTTGAAATTTACCTTTGTGACAAGAAACAATTCTGCACGGTCAATGCCGCTTTGTTTGATTCCTTCGCCTACTTCTTTTTCATTGCCGTAAGCTTCTGCGGTGTCAATCATTCGATAGCCACTGTTAATCGCAGAAGTAACAGCTTGTGTGCAGGTTTTTCCGCTGAGCATAAAAGTGCCAAAGCCGACAATTGGCATCTGTATTCCGTTGTTAAAAGTTAAATACTCCATGTTATAGCCTCCGTAATCATATTTACATAGGAAAATTCTATGCTAAAATTATTCTAACAAGTTCGTGTTACACGAAGTCAAGAGAAAGTTTGAGGAGAATTCATGTACTATACGATCAAGCAGATGGCAGAAATGTTTGATGTTACGGAACATACACTGAGATTTTATACAGATAAAGGACTTCTTCCGTGTGAGCGTGACGGCGGCAACAGAAGGGTATTTAATGAAGAATCCGTCAATTGGATGCAGGGGATTAAGTGCCTGAAGGGATGCGGTGCGTCCATTGAAGATATACAGGAATATTGCCGTTTATGTTTGATGGAAGAATCAGAGGAAAACCTACGTGCCAGGTATGCCATCATAAAGAAGCAGCGTGATGAGGCGTATAAGCGGCTTAAAGAAGCGAAAGCCACAGTGAAATATATGGATGAAAAGGCAGCGCATTATGAAGCGGTTCTTGCCGGAACAGTACCTGATGATACCAATCCTAAGAACTGGACAGCCCAAAATCGCCCAAGGCACAATAAGTGATAGATCCAAATAATAGTTGATATGTTCCCTCAAACAGGAAGAGTTTAAACAGGGATGATATATTCCGACAAACGGACGTAAGCAAAAAACGGGGGATGACATATTCTCACAAACAGGCAATATAGAGGAAAGCGTCATGGTGATTCATGCAGTCAGCTCGTTCCATGTCGAGACGGTATGCCTTTTGTCTAAACTTCATGAAGCGAAGCATCATGTGAATGTAACTGTGGATATGGATGAATTGGATTTGACATCAGCGGAAAGCAAAGCTACCTATGAAGAAATTAAACAGTATGTGGCAGAGCACAACGGTGGGATGAAGGTATCCAGCCTTTATATCGCGCAGGTGAAACAGAAGCATGGCATCATTGAACGTGAGAATTATAATAAGTCAAAGTCGGAGGATGCTAAGCAGCCGCAATGCCCGAGGGAGAGGGAAGAGGCAATTGTGGAGGCGTTGAAATACTTTGGGATGGTACAATGATAGCAAGTTTTCGGTTTACGTTATTTTTTGTAATCAGCACAAGAGTAGATATTCACAGATAAATAAAGAACAAAGCAAAAGCACCTCGCTGTGGCGGGGTGCTTTTGTGTTACAAATACGCAGGATTATTTATGCGAATTGTCATATGCCTGGCGGATATCCTTTGGAAGACCATCTGGAATTAGATAATATGAAGTGACCTCACATTTGTAGCATCGTGGATTTACCTGTATACT
>CAVCTP010000029.1:0-12203 GCA_963605145.1 Tannerellaceae bacterium | reverse complement strand
TTAATATCTTTTAATTATCTCTTCACATAGTTTAGCAGCATTAGCGCAAGCTAAATCAAGATTAAATTCAAATGCTTTATAATTGCCATTTACTAGTGTTTCATCAGATATAGATCTAATAATTTCACAATTTATAGAAAAAGCATTACATGTACAAGCAATAGAGGCACCTTCCATTTCGCCACACAAAGCATCTGGGAAGTATTTTTTAATTGTTTTTACTTGCGGTTTCTTATAGATAAATTCATCGCCTGAAACAACATAACCACAATTTACATTAAAATCCATTTTTATATCTTTAACAAGTTGTGAGAACTTATTATCACAAGAGAAAGCTAAAATCTTTGAATCAATTGTTCTTTTCCATCCTGGTACATCCATTTCCCAGTCCGCAACTCTAGTAGCAACCACTACGTCACCAACATGAATATTTTCATTTAAAGAGCCGGCACATCCAACATTGATTACTAATTCCGGTTTAAATTTTTTAATTATAAGGGTTGTTAAAATGGCGGCATATACTTTACCAACGCCACATCGACATATTACAACATCTTTATCAGCTAATTTACCTTTATAATATTCATTATCAAAATCTTCACCATGATAAACTAAAGACTCTAATTTAGCTACTTTTACATCCTTCATTAAAGATACAAATGCATCTTTTTCTTGCTTCATTGCACATAATATCGCAATCATTTTTCTTTCCTTCCTATCATCAATACCTTTTCATCTACAACAAAATCATCTATTACTTCACACTCAAAATACTTATTCATTATATTTAATACTTCATCAATTTCAAAAACATTTTGGCTATGATGTTCTTGTATCATTAGATTATCACGATAGAAAGTAAAATGTTGATATATTTGTTTATCATATGTATCAGACATAATACTCCATTGGTATGGAATATCATCAATAAAGCCTTCTTCAATATATTCTTCTTCAAATTCTTTTAATCGAGTTACAGAATGCATATCAAATATCAATCTACCATTTTCATTTAGATGTTCATAAGCCGATTTAAAGAAACTATCTAATTCGTCTATATTTAAATAATTAAAGGAATCACAAATACATAGAATTAAATCAAATTTCTTATCTAAATGATATTCAATCATATTGAGAATTAAATATTCACCATCATAATTAACTTTTGCAGCAGATTTCATATCTTCAGAAATATCAGAAGCAATAATATCATAGCCTTTATTCTTTAAAATACCTGCTAAAACTCCAGTCCCTGAGGCCAACTCTAATACAGTGTTAAATTGTTCTTTTTCAATATAATCAAGCCACTCAGAAAAAGTCTCATCACCAATTAAGAGTTCATCATAATATTTCGCTAGTATAGAATAATTATCTACATCTTTACTATTGGCAAATCCTTCCATAGTCCCTCTAAATTATAATTTTGCCTTGCATCATCATAAAAAACATGACATACAACAGTGTCTAAATCAATTAAATACCATTTACTTTCTTTAGTATTTTTATTACTTCTAACTTCATAGCCTTCCTTCGTTACTTCTTGTTCTACATTATCAATAATTGAAGCAGCCATTCTTTGATTTCTAGCACTAGCAATTATGAAATAATCAACAAATGGTGATTGGTTTCTAAAGTCAATCACTACTATGTCACTAGCAAGTCTGTCTTCCATGGCTTTATAAGCCGTTGTTAATAAATCTTTCATTTTTACTCTTAATATAATCCTCTACATCTTTTTTTAATATCTCATATGCTTTCATTAAATCTTTCTTTGCAATATCAACCACATCATCATTAATTCCTCTTAGTGGTTCTCTTTTATCCGCGATATATAATATTAAACTTAAATCATCATTACTATTTAAAATTGTATGATTATATATAGCGTTTAATATCTCTTCATCTTTAAAATTCATCTTCTCTTTTAAATAATAATAAGCTACCCAAGAGTGATATGCGCCAACAATACCATTTAACTTTTCAGGTTCATATTTTTTTAAATATTCTTCTAATCTCTTATTCGCATCATCGCCATAAAACTTACAACAATCATGTAATAGTCCTGCAAGATAAGCTTTATTTTCATCTACATTATGATAAGATGCCAATTCTTTACATAGATTCGCAACACTTAAACTATGAAGATAACGATGTTCACTTATATTCTTTTTAACTAATTCTTTTAAAAGATCAGGATTATTTAATATCTCTTCTTGATCTTTTTTATCTAAATCTAAATAATTATCAAATGTTATTTCTTTAATATTCATAATTTTTTCTGTTGAAGATAGAACATTTCCTTTTGCGTTTCAATCTCTGCTTTTAATTCCTCTTCCGTTGGCAAATATAGTTTATATTTTGAAGCAAATAATTGCTCATTTCCATGCATTAGCGAATATCTCGCGATGTCTTCATCTGTATCTGCACATAGTACTATACCAAGAGTTGGATTATCTCCTTCACTTCTCTTTAATTCATCATACATACGAATATACATATCCATCTGTCCAACATCTTGATGTGTAATTTTTTCAGTTTTAAGATCGATTAGGACAAAACATTTAAGTATGTAATTATAGAATACAAGATCAATATAATATTCTTGCTTTTCAGTATGAATATGTTGCTGTCTTGCTACAAATGCATATCCCTTTCCCAACTCCATCATAAATTTTTGTAGATTAGAAAGGATGCTTTTTTCAAGTTCGCTCTCAGTAAAATCCGTATTTTGAGGAAAGCCCAAGAACTCTGCAATAACCGGATTTTTGATAAACTCTAATTTATCATTTTGATATTGCGATGTTATCTCTTTCATTTCGCATTCTACAAGTTCTTTTTTCTGTGTTTTCAACATTCGGTAATAATATTGAGAAGAAATATTTCTTTGTAAAGCACGAACGCTCCATGATTGATTTACAGCCTCTTTTTCATACCAATCACGCGCTGTTTTATCTTCTACTTGAAGCAATGTACGATAATGAGTCCAAGAAAGTACCATTCCAGATTGTTGCCGCAGTGAGGCAACAATTTCAGGAAAACTTTTATAAAATTTTAAACAACGATATAGAGTAATTCTGTCATATCCTTTGCCATAACGGTTTGTCAACTCCATTGATAGTCTTTTGATGAGTTCAGCACCATATTCAGCCCTTTTATCTCCCTGCAATTCCTCGCTTGCAATTCGATATCCTAAGAGCCAATTTCTTTGAACGAGAGCTATATTAATAGCCTGATATGCAACTTTTTGTGATGACTCAATAATGTCACACATATCTTTTAATACATCATCAGTCTTAACAAAGTTATTTAATTTAAAATTATCCAATGTTTCGTTCACAGGCAAAATCGCTCCTTTTTTTTAATTCATTATATTTTTATATAAATTTAAGGTAGTTTAATTATCTTATCTTTTGATTGTTTGTATATGACAATAGTCTTACCAATCTTTTGAACTAATTCACTAGAAGTATTAGCGCATATTTCAATAATTATTTCATTCATATCTAATTCACATGTTTTTAATACTGATATTTTTACTAGTTCTCTAGTTTTTAATGCTTCTGAAATAGAATTAAATAGATTATCAGATAAGCCATCTTTACCTATTTGAAATATAGCTTTTTCATTTACTGCTAAACTTCTTAAATATCTTTTTTGTTTTCCGCTTAAGATCATATATCCATCTCACTTTCATATACTTTTACATTTTGTAAGCTATGTATACTAATGTTTGCTTCACCATTAATTTTAAACATTGCAATACCTTTAATAATAAATATTTTCTTATCTTTAACCTTATAATTATTTATTACTAATGGTTTAACCTTTAATTTAAAGTCTTTATAATGCCTTTGATAATAATCATCAGCATTCTCTAATTTAGTACGATGAATTTCATTATTATTATTTATATAGAAAGATATAGAAGCCTTTTTAGATGCTTTAACATCAACCCTAAATAATCCTTCATAGAAATAAGATTGATCTTCATTTAATTGGAATACTTGTGGTTTAATAGTTTTATCTATTTTAGATAATTTATACTTCTCCGCATTTAGATGTGTTGCATAGTTATTAACATCAACTAGACCTGGTGTATCAATAAAGATATAGTCTTTATATGATATTGTTACTTCTTCAAGTGTAGTTCCAGGATATATAGAAGTAGTTAAATAATTAGCATTAATAATTTTATTAATTAATGTTGATTTACCAGCATTTGCCCTACCCGCAAATACCACAGTTTTTGCTTTTAAATCATCAATACAGCCAAAGAAATTTTCATTGAATTTGTTTTCATATTTATTTGTAAGAATGGCAGAACGGATATTAGGATATTTTTTATTTAATTCAAATAATGATTTAGAAAATATTTTATTAATCTTCTCATCATTCATATTACTAGGTAATATATCTGTTTTATTAACAATTAAAACAATATTTTTATCTTTAAATGTTTCTAATAAATCATCATCAGCTATAACTAAGGCATCTAAAATATCAATGATAACTACAAATAATTCATTGCTGTACTTGTTATAAATATCAAAGATTTTCTTATTAGTAACATAATTAGTTCTTATATGGCTAATATCACCATAATGAGATAACCTAAAACATCTTTGACAATAATCTTGTTCAAGATTAACAACATATCCTTCTTTTTCTTTATCGTCACATTGTAACGATATGCCACATCCCTTACACTTCTTCATGCAAAAAATATCTCCATATTAATTTTTCTATTTTTCTATTTCTAGCAGTTAAAGTTGTATCTTTAGCTTGTAATTGTTTTGTATATATTCCATAACAGCCACTTAAATTAGCTCCTAATATATCAGTTAATAATTGATCACCTAAAACTATTGTTTTCGATGGTCTAACACCAATTCTTATACAATTAATCCAATAAGCAAATGGTAATGGTTTTAAACTATAAGCAAACCATTTAACATTATAGTCTCCAACAAATGACTTTACTCTTTTAATAGTATTATTAGAAAAGATAATTACTTTAAAATCATTTTCATATAATTTATCAATAAAGGTTTTTGCTTCATCAGTTAATTCACCTACATTAGGTAAAGTTATGGTGTTGTCTATATCAAGAAATATAGCTTTAAAGCCAGCTTCTTTATATTTGGCAGCATCAAATTCGGTAAATCTTTTTAGTTTTTCTTTTGGTTTAAATATAGACATGATTAGAATAATGTAGTTTGGGTATTTTCATCTTGACTATCATAATAGTCAGCAGGTATATCAACTATCTCTGCTTCTAAAATATCACTCATATCCTTCTTAATAAAGAAATAATTATTTAATTGTAAAGGTATAGAGAAAGATGAATTAACATCCATAAATGGTATATCAGAAACAGGTAATTCAGTTAATTTATTATCACAACTAATATATAAAGAATTATAACCACCAGTCATAACTGCTTGAATAATATTATGTTGATTTGATTTAACTTGTTTAAATAATCTATTACCCTTAGCATTTCTAGAAGTATATTCAATATCACCACAATGGATACGTTTAAAGCCGCCTCTATCACTCGCAAGAAGCAATTCATTACTATTATGTCTATCATTAACAACAGCAACTACTTCATCGTCTTCTTTTATACTCATACCAATAACGCCTTGAGCTTTTAAAGCGATATCAGTAATAATTTTATTAGAATATTTTACACAATTGCCTTGTTTACTAATGACAATCAAATCATCATTTTCATAACATAAACAAACGGATGCTAGCTCGTCATTTGCTTTTAATTTCATACAAGTTATTGCTTTAGATAATCTTTCTAAATTCATCTTAGGAATAGATGTTTTTTTAATCATACCCTTTTTACTAACAGTAACAACAAAGGCAAAAGTATCAAAATTCTTAATGACAATAGCACCAACTATCTTTTCCATGCCTTCCATCTTGACATAGCTTGATACATGCTTGCCCACTTCTTTAAATTTACATTCATCTAATTTGTAAATTGGTAAGTAAGCAAGATTACCTTTAGATGTGAAAAGTAATAAAGTATCTAATGCTTCACATTGTTTAACACCTAATAAAGCATCACCATCTTTAACTGAAGGTATTTGATTTTCATTAGCATTAAATGCTCTTTCAGAGAATTTCTTAATATAACCATCTCTAGATACACTAATATAACTAATGTCATTAGCAATCATAGCCATCTTATCAATAACTATTTCTTCAACATCATCATCAATTTGCGTCTTTCTAGGAGTAGGAACTTCTATTATTTCTTTTAATTCTTTTGTGATTAAAGCATCTAATACTTCTCTAGAACCTAGGATTGCTTTTAATTCATTAATTTCCTTCTTTAATTCATCTGCTTCTTGTTTTAAAGTTAAAACATCAGTAGAAGTTAAACGATATAATCTTAAAGATACAATTGCTTCAGCTTGTTCCTCAGTGAATAAGAAAGCACTAATTAATCTATCTTTAGCATCTTTTTTATCTTTAGATTTTCTAATTAAAGCAATAACATCATCTAAAATAGATATTGCTTTAATTAAACCATCAATAATATGTAATCTACTTTCTTTTTTATCTTTTAAATATTTAGTTCTATTTAAAACAACTTCTCTTCTATGATTTATAAAGGCATCTAGTGCATCTGTTAAAGACATTAAAACAGGTTTGTGATTAACAATTGCGACATTGTTGTAAGAATAGTTAATTTGTAGATCAGTATTTTTATATAAATAATTTAATATTTGTTTACAATTAGCATCTTTTTTGCATTCAATAACAATTCTTAAACCTGTTCTATCAGATTCATCTCTAACATCAACAATACCATCAATATCTTTTGCTAGATAGATATCACTTATCCTTTTAACAAGTTGGCATTTAATAACTTCATAAGGTATTTCGCTAACTATAATTTTTGAAGATGTTTTGCTTTCTTCAATACTACATTTACTTCTAACAATAACTTTTCCTTTACCAGTTCTAAATATTTCTTTAATTTGCTCTTTTCCTTGTACGATAGCACCAGTAGGAAAATCTGGTCCTTTAATAATATTCATTAAAGAATCTAATGAACAATCAGGGTTGTTTAGTCGATATATAGTAGCATTTATTACTTCATCAATATTATGAGGTGCAATATTAGTGGCATAACCAGAAGCAATACCAGTAGAACCATTAACTAATAATACGGGATATCTAGCAGGAAGTACTGTTGGTTCTAGACATGTGTCATCATAGTTATTAGTCATTGCGACGGTTTGTTTATCAATATCATTTAATAATAAATCAGCATTTTTAGATAAACGTGCCTCAGTATAACGCATAGCTGCTGGTGGATCATCATCAATCGAACCATTATTTCCATGCATATCAATTAAAGGAACATTAATCTTCCAATCTTGAGACATACGAACCATAGCTTCATAGATTGAACTATCGCCATGTGGGTGGAATGTTCCCATTACACTGCCTACCGTCTTAGCAGACTTACGGTGTGGTTTATCATAAGTACAACCATCAACCCACATTGAATAAAGTATTCTTCTTTGAACAGGCTTTAAACCATCTCTAGCATCAGGTAAGGCTCTTTCTTGAATGATATATTTTGAGTAACTACCAAAACGATCAGATATGATATTATCCAATGTTTGATTGATATTGTTTTCTACTATTTCTTCTTTTCTTTTAGCCATTTCTACTTACTCGATAATCTTCTTCTAAGGTAAAGTTGATATGATCATCTATCCATTTTCTTCTAGCTTCAGCATTATTACCCATCAACACTGAAATTCTTCTTTCACATATTAAAGCATCCTCAATAGATACTTGGATTAAAGTTCTTTTCGCAGGATCCATAGTTGTATCCCATAATTGATCAGCATCCATTTCACCTAAACCCTTATATCTTTGAATATCTAATTTATCGCCAACTTCTTTTCTTAATTTATCTAATTCTTCATCAGAATATAGATATACTCTTTGTTTATTTCTCATAACACCATATAAAGGTGGCATTGCGATATAAACATGACCAGTTTCGATTAATTCTTTCATAAAACGATAGAAGAATGTTAATAATAAAACTTGAATATGGGCACCATCGGTATCAGCATCGGTCATAATAATAACCTTATCGTAATTAATATCTTCAACATTGAAATTAGGGCCAACACCAGCACCTAAACAATGAATTATGGTATTTAATTCTTCATTCTTTTCTATTTCATTAACTGAAGCTCTTTCGGTATTTAAAACCTTACCTCTTAATGGCAATATTGCTTGAAAACGCGAATCACGACATTTTTTAGCACTTCCACCTGCGGAATCACCTTCTACTAAGAATAATTCCAATTTAGAACTATCTTTTGATTGAGCATTGGCAAGTTTACCTGATAATTTTTCTTTTGCTTTATTACTAGATTTCTTACCACTTCTAGCATCATTTTTAGCTTTTCTTGCTGCCTCTCTTGCCTCAGCAGCATTAACTATCTTCTTAATTAAATTAGTGGCAATACTCTTATTTTCATTTAAGAAATAACTTAAATTTTCCGATACAATATTTTCTACTGCATTTTTAGCTTCAGGTGTACCAAGTTTACCCTTAGTTTGACCTTCAAATTGTAAGATTGATTCTGGTATTGAACAAGAAATGATAGCAGTTAAACCTTCTCTAACATCACTGCCTTCAAAATTCTTATCTTTTTCTTTTAATAAACCATTACTTCTTGCGTAATCATTTAAACATTTAGTAAAAGCTGTTTTAAAACCTGTTTCATGGCTTCCACCATCTGATGTTCTAACTAGATTGACAAAAGAAAAGGTATTTTCTTGATAGGTATCAGTATATTGGAAAGCAATATCTACCCCAATTCCATTAGATTCACCAGAAAAACATACTGTATCATGTAAGACATCTTTGTCTTCATGAAGATATTCCATAAAGGATCTTAAACCATCTTCATATTTATAAGATACTTCTTCATTATTTCTATAATCTTTAACTGTTAATTTAACATTCTTTAATAAAAATGCTTCTTCTTGGGCTCTTTCGGTTATGGTGTCGTAATTAAAGACAGTTGTTGAAAATATCTTTGCATCTGGTTTAAAAGTAACCTTAGAACCGGTTCTATTAGTATTGCCGATAACTTCAATTTTTGTTGCTTTCTTTCCACCATTAGAAAAACGCATCAAATATCTCTTTTTATCACGACATACTTCTACTTCTACCCATTCTGATAAGGCATTAACTACTGCGGCACCTACGCCATGCAAACCACCAGCAGTCTTATAACCACCTTGATCAGTAAATTTGCCACCAGCATGTAAGATAGTAAAAATAACTTCCAAAGTATTTTTACCAGAAGCATGTTTGCCTACTGGCATACCTCTACCAAAGTCTGTTACCGAACATGAACCATCTTTATTTAATTCAATGATAATTTCATCACCAAAACCATTTAAAGCTTCATCAATAGCATTATCAACAATTTCCCATACTAAATGGTGTAGACCTTTGCTATCAACGCTACCAATATACATTCCTGGCCTTTTTCTAACGGCCTCTAAACCTTCAAGTATTTCTATACTACTATCATCATAATTGCTTGCCATAGTGTTTAAATTATAACACAATTTAAATACCCATAAGTTATAATAAAGCCATGGGAAAAATTGACTTACACTCACATTCTATAGCTAGTGTTGATGGCGAATATGAACCTAAAGATTTAATTGATTTAGCTATCAATTCAGGTCTAAAATATTATGCTATTTGTGACCATGATAGTGTTAATTCTTTAAAAGAAGCAGTTAATTATGTTAAGGATAAAGATATAAATTTTATACCTTCTATTGAAATATCAGCTCAAATAGATACAACACCTTTACATATATTGGGATATAACATCAACTATGAAGATATTAAATATAAATTAAGAGATGAATATGTAAAAGACTCTAATAAGAAATATGGCAAAGAATTAATTCAAAAAGCAAAAGATTTTGGCTTTTATTTTGATGAAAATGTAATCTATAACTATCGTAAAGATCATCTTGTATGTGAAGAGATTGTTGGTGATACGATTTTAAATGATAAAAGAAATGACTTAGATGAAAGATTACTACCTTTTAGGAAAGGTAATGAATTATCTGATAATCCTTCTTTTAATTTCTTTAAACATTTTTGTACTATTGGTAAACCTTTATATATTCCCTATTCTTTCAATATGCCTATTAAAGAAGCAAGTGAATTAATACATTCAACAAATGGAAAAATGTTTTTAGCCCATCCGGCACATAATATTAAACATGATTTAAATTTATTACATTCCATTATGGATTATAACTTAGATGGTATTGAAGTCTTTTCTTCTTATCACAATAAACAAGATATTGAATTCTATTATGAACAAGCAAAAAAGAATAATTTATATATGTCAGTAGGTTCTGACTTTCATGGTAAATCTAAACCAGCCATTAAGTTAGGTTCTATTGATTATGATGAAGATGAATTAGATAAGACAGTGAGGTATATATTATGTTAAAAACAATATTTTGGCTTTTATTAGCTTATGTTATTGGTTCTATTCCTTGGGGACTAATAATTGGTAAGGTATTCTTTCATAAAGATATCAGACAATATGGTTCTGGTAATCTTGGTGGAACAAATGCCGGAAGAGTATTAGGAACACCAATTGGTATCTTAGTAATCTTATTAGATTCAATGAAAGCATTCTTGATGATGTTATTATGCAATAAATTAAATCCGGGAATTGAACAATATATTGGACTTATGGTATGTGTAGGACATTGTTTTCCTATATTTGCCAACTTTAAAGGTGGCAAAGCTGTTGCTTGTTCATATGGTTATCTATTAGGTTTAGCATTATTTGTAACTAATGAATTTGTCTTTACATTCTTAATACCATTAATTGTTTTCTTGATTACCTTAATAATATCCAAGATGGTATCTTTATCATCAATGGTTGGTTTAAGTTCTGCAGTATTTACACTACTTAAAGTTAGCTATAAATTAAGTATCTTACAATTAATATTAGCCTTATTCGTTATATATCGACATTCCGCTAATATAAAAAGAATAATTAATAAAACAGAATCAAAAATATCATTTAAAAAGAAGAAATAACTCAATTAAGAGTTATTTTTCATAGATTTTCATCGTCTGGGAAGACTAAATTTATACCCTTCCTTGCTTTACTTATTACATCCATAACAATTAATGAATGATTTAGTAATTCATAATTTGCTTCATAATCTTTATTATTAAATATTTCTAAGAAGTCTAAGAACTCATGTTTCATTCTATGAGCATTATTAGTTAAATCATAATGTAGTGGTTCACAGTTATTTAACTGATAGTAAAAGTCCGTTAAGGTAAATAATGGTGATTTCGTATATATGCACCCTTTATTACCTTGAATAGCATTAATAAATGGTGCAGCACAGTCTTTAGCAGCAATACTAACAGCTTTAAAGTTATCATATTCCAGAGTTAATATTCCTGATGTATCAATACCCTTTTCCATATTAGGTAAATATGTAACATTATTAGGTGCACCAAATAAAGCACATAAGAAATGTATATTATAAATATTCAAATCCATCAATGCCCCACCTGATTTATTTACATCAAAAGCTGGTAATATCTCACCATTTTTAAAAGCATCATATCGAGATGAATATTGGGTATAATTAACACTAACAATTTTTATATCACCTAATGTAGGCAGCAATTCTTTTATCTTTTTAAAATTAGGATTATGAATTGTAGATATAGCTTCAAATATCATTAAACCCTTCTTCTTAGCAAGTTCAACTAATTTATAGGCTTGATTATAATTTGAGGTAAATGGTTTTTCTTGTATTAGATTTTTATTAGCATTTAATACTTTTAAAGCAAATAAATAATGTAATTGATTATTAACACCTAAATAAACTGTATCGATTTCCTCGTTCTTAAGCATTTCATCAATATCGGTATAGACATATTTAAAACCATGTTCTTGTTTTAATTTATTTAGTTTATCAATTTCTCTATTGGTTGCACATATCGCAACTAATTCAATATCAAGTTCATGAATGAATTGTAGTAATGTATTAACAATTAATCCAGCACCAACGATACCAAGTTTCATTTTTACATTCCTTTCGTTATTAAATAAAGGAAGTTTGTTTTACTT
>CAVCTP010000028.1:0-12360 GCA_963605145.1 Tannerellaceae bacterium | reverse complement strand
AATCATCAAAATTGGCAATATCCGCATTCTTAATTAAAAATTTACTCATAAATTTCCTCCCTTACGATTCAAGATTTAACTCTTACTTCCTTCAAAAAAACTCAACAAGGCCCAAACTCCTTATCTGGAGGCCGGGCAACTTCTTGAGTTACTTTGAATTTATTCAATTTCTCTCTATGGAGACAGCCATTAAAATTACATATTTATGATACCATCTCAAACAAAGTTTTTGCATAAAATCTAACTATTCCATTATATTTGGCATTTGCTAACTTAAATCTATATCTAAAACAAATAAGAGCTACAAAAATAAGTATCTTTAAGTCAACTTGATTATTTGCGGTATTGTCATTTGTCAAATTGTAGATTTTAATAATCACTACGTTATTAATAAATTTTTGATTTTTACTAAGACTAGTTCACATATATGACATCTACACATTATTTTTATATAATTTAATGTGTAATTGTCGAGTAGAGGGATAAAATGAATACTGAAGAAAAAATATTCGAATTATTAAATACATCAAAAAACGGAGTAATTACAACAGCACAGGTAACAAATCTTGGATTGCATCGAGGAATTTTAAAAAAACTTGTGAATAATAGTATAGTACACCCAGTTGGTCGAGGCATATATGTACAAAATGATGTCTGGGAGGATGACTTTTATCTTTTGCAACGCAAGTATGAACGCGGAATTTACTCACACGATACTGCTTTATATTTACTAGGTTATTCTGACCGCACACCCGCAAAATATACTATGACATTCCCCAAAGGTTATAATGCTCCATCACTTAAAAACGAAAATGTAATTATTAAGCGTGTTATTCTTGAAAATTACAATTTTGGTAAAGCAGAAATCGAATCACCATCAGGCAATTTAATTTATGTTTATGACTTGGAGCGCTCATTATGTGATATGTTACGTGGAAATAGTGGTGATATTGAAATTATCAACGAAGCTATGAAACGCTATGTAAAATCTAAAAACAAAGACATTAATAAATTACTAAAATATGCAGACCAACTTCATGTGAAAACGAAAGTACAACACTATTTGGAGGTCTTGCTATGATTACAAAAAAACCCATGCAATTAAAAGCATTAATCAGAAATGAAGCAAAAAAGAAAAACATTTCCGCACAGCTAGTAATGCAAAATTATATGCTTGAACGGCTACTAGAACGCATATCTCTATCTTCTTATAAAAATAATTTTATTATCAAAGGTGGTTTTCTGATTTCTGCCATTGTTGGTTTAGATACACGCACAACAATGGATTTAGATACAACAATCAAGGGCTTTACCCTTACGCATGAGTCAATTCAAAAAATCTTCCAAGATATTTGTAATGTTCAAATTAATGATGATATACAATTTGAAATTATAAACATATCTGATATTCGTGAAACAGACGACTATCCTGGCATACGTATTGCTTTGAAAGCAAATTACTTGCCAATAAGTGTGCCATTAACAGTTGATGTTACAACTGGTGATGTAATAACACCAAAAGAAATAGAATTTTCATTTCCTCTATTATTTGACAATCGTAAAATCAGCATTCTTTCTTACAACATAGAAACAATATTAGCGGAAAAAGTAGAGACAGTATTATCTAGAAATATCACAAATACTCGTCCAAGAGATTATTACGATATCTATATTCTTCATGTTTTATACAATGGAAAATATGATAAAACAACATTATTTCAAGCGATAAAACAGACAATTCAAAAACGAGAAAGTTTTACAATTCTAACTGATTATCTAGATATTATAAATAAAATTCGTAATAGTAAGGAACTTAACAAACTGTGGGAAAATTATCGTAATAAATATGAATATGCTAAAGATATTTCCTTTAATGATACATGTGATGCAATTGAAGCAATTATGAATTCAATCATGGTTCAATCTGAATTAAAGTGATTTTCTATTCAATACCAGAAATATAAAATATTTAAATTAAAAAACTTCCACTTTTATTAAATGGAAGTTCTTAAACAATACTTATAAATTACTTAGGTTATACTAATTGAATTATCTGGGGAATTTTCCAATTAGTTCTCACGGTAAATAATTATCTCTTGCCCTTATCGTATGGCTCACCACATATTGCAGGAGCGTTATGTTTATCAGGATTAATTGATACAACAATTAAAGTGATTAGATAAGGAAGAATTCTATAGAATACTGCAGGAATAGGTAAATCTTTAATAACTGGTATAGAAGCGTAAGCTGAAGAGAATACACCAATAGTACCAAATAATAGAGCTCCTAATAAGACACCTTTAGGTTTCCATTGTCCTAAAGAAACAATAGAAAGTGCTAAGTAACCATATCCGTAAACTTCACCCATGAAGCAGTAAGAAGTAGTTAAGATATATGTGAAACCACCAATACCAGCAAGTGCACCAGTAATGATTGTTGCTAGATATCTCATCTTATATACACTGATACCTACTGAATCAGAAGCTTGAGGATTTTCACCTGTAGATCTCAATTGTAGACCAAATCTTGTCTTATATAATACAAACCAAGTAATTGCAACTAATGCAAGACCAATAAATGTTGTTGGATAGCAACCTTGGAAGAATAGTGGGCCAATAACTGGAATATCACCAAGTACTGGAACCTTAGAAATAATGAATACTGAACTATCATATGTGAAGTTATCAGTACCAAATACAGATTTGGAAATTAACATTGTTAATGCTGGAGCTAATGTATTAACAGCAGTAGAAGAAATATTTTGTTCAGCCTTTAAGTGAATTGCGGCAAAACCATGTAGTAGTGACATGATAATTCCAGCAAGTGCAGATACTGCTAAACATAATATTAATAG
Organism: Tannerellaceae bacterium; assembly: GCA_963605145.1. Classification (GTDB taxonomy): domain Bacteria; phylum Bacillota_I; class Bacilli_A; order Erysipelotrichales; family Erysipelotrichaceae; genus Colivicinus. The sequence continues at coordinate 9,506 of CAVCTP010000028.1, read as the reverse complement.
TGGAACTTTTGCCATTGTTTCAGAGAATAATCTAATCATTAAAACTCCGAAGAATGCACCGAAGACCATTACGCCTTCAACACACATGAACAATAGACCAGATCTTTCAGCAACTAAGTCGCCAATACCAGCAACGGTTAATGGCATGAAGAATAACATTAATGATGTGCCAATAAGTCTTATCCAAGCATCCATTATTCTTTACCTCCTTTACCAAGTCTTTTAACATTTGGATTGTCAGTAATACCGGCTTGGTAATCCAATTTTTTCTTTCTAATATATTCAGAAACAAGTAATGCTAATGCAGAACAATAAACGATTACTGATGAAATAACTTTAACGATTTCAGGAGCATAACCAACTGTTTGCATAAATGAACCAGATTCTGTTAAGTATGCTAGGAAGAATCCAGAGAATAGACAGCCAATTGGATTGTTTGAAGCAAGCATTGTAACAGCTATACCAGTAAAGCCTTCACCTAATTGAGAGTTAGAACCAACTAAGTGTTTACCAGCCCAGCCTAGATACATGAAGCCACCACCTAGACCAATTAAAGCACCAGATACTAATACAGAAATAACAATAGTTCTCTTAGCATTGATACCTGCATAGTCAGCAGCATCTCTATTCTTACCTACGGCTTTGATTTCATATCCTAGAGTAGTCTTTTCTAGAATAAACCATAGAATAATTGCAATTATAATGGTGAAGATAATACCACCATCAATTGCGGAACCCTTAAATATCTTATCTAAACCAAATCTAGATACTCTTAATTCTTTTGAAATAGTTATTGATTGGTTCTTGGTAGGGTCAAATACATTAGAAAGCTTCAATAGATAAACAGCAAGGTACATACCTATATAGTTCATCATGATTGTAGTAATAATGATATTAACTCTCTTATAAGCATTTAATAATGCTGGAATTAATGCCCATAAAGCACCAGCAATAGCACCAGCAGTTAAACCAACTAATGGTGACAAGATTGGGCCAAAATTACAGTTATAAGTTACCCAAATAGCAACTAAAGCACCAACGTGCATTTGGCCTGGACCACCAATATTGAAAATACTAGCCTTAAATGCAAAAGCATCGCCAAGACCACATAAGATAATTGGTGTAGCATAGAAGAATACTGAACCAAAAGTAGTTAATCCTTGGAAGAATCCTCCGGTTAATAATAATTTAAATCCTTTAACACATGCTGATGGTTTAACAATAAATAGAACAATAAAACCAACAAGTAAGCCAATAGCTATAGCAAGTAAAGAAGAGATAATACCAGAATAATCACGTTTAGATGTTAATAATTTTTTAAACATTATTTCTTTTCCTCCCTCTTACTACCTGCCATATATAGACCTAATTCATTGACAGTAATATCTTCAGGTTTAACATCAGCAACAATCTCGCCTTCATAGAAGACGATAATTCTATCAGAAACACCCATAACTTCTTCTAGTTCAAATGATACAAGTAATACTGCTTTTCCAGCATCACGTTGTGCAACTAAGTTATTATGAATACCCTCAATTGCACCAACATCTAGACCTCTAGTAGGTTGAATTGCTACTAGAACTGAGTGATCAGCATCAATTTCTCTAGCAACGATAGCCTTTTGTTGGTTACCACCAGACATTGATCTAGCTACAGTAACAGGACCTTCAGATGTACGTATATCAAATTCATCAATTAATTTATTAGCTAATGCTCTTCTATTCTTGAAATTGATAATTCCCTTAGTTTGTAATTCAGGAGTGAAATATTTCTTTAAAGCTAAGTTTTCTTCTAATGTAGAATCAAGAATTAGACCATGTTTATGTCTATCTTCAGGAACATACGATAAACCCTTAACAATTCTATCTCTTCTACTAGCATGAGAAATATCTTCACCATTTAAGATAATTTGGCCTTCATCTTGAGTTAATAAACCAGAAATAACTTTAACTAACTCACTTTGACCATTACCTTCAATACCAGCGATACATAAAATTTCACCAGCATGTACATCAAATGAAACATCATTGATAACGTACTTATCTGCATTTAATTTATTACGTAATTTTAAATTCCTAATTGAAAGAATTGGATCGCCAAGTTTTTGTGGAGCCTTATTAACATGGAAATTAACCTCTCTACCAACCATCATTTCAGCAAGTTGGTGAGTTGTAGTGTCCTTAGTATTAACACTACCGATATATTTTCCAAGTCTTAATACAGTGACTCTATCAGATACAGCCTTAATTTCTTCTAGTTTATGAGTGATAAACATAATAGCTTTACCTTCTTTACGAAGATTATCCATTATCTTCATTAACTCATCTATTTCTTGCGGAGTTAATACCGCAGTTGGTTCATCAAAAATTAATACTTTACAATCACGATATAACATCTTTAGTATTTCAACTCTTTGTTGCATACCAACTGTTATATCTCTTACATAAGCATCTGGATCAATCTTTAATCCATATTTTTCAGATAGTTCAACAACTTTCTTTCTAGCTTCGTTCATTTGCAAAACGCCACCCTTAGTTGTTTCAACACCAAGGATAATGTTTTCCAAAACCGTGAAATTCTTAATCTGCATGAAGTGTTGGTGAACCATACCAATACCTAATTCGTTTGCTTTTCTAGGACCAGTGATTTTAACTTCTTTTCCATCTACTAAAATCTTGCCCTCTTCTGGTTGATATAAACCAAATAGAACGGACATTAAAGTAGACTTACCGGCACCATTTTCACCTAGTAAAGCATGAATTTCCCCGTATTTAAGTTGTAATGTGATGTTGTCATTAGCTACAATTCCTGGGAATCTTTTTGTAATGTTCAACATCTCAATTGCATACTTTTCCATTGTTACCCCTTTCATTTAAAAGTAAAAATAGGGAGCAAGTTTTTAGTTTCTTGCTCCCTATAAACTACGACTTATTATTAATAGTTTTTATAAGCAGCACCATCAGCATCTGCAGAGATGTTAACGTGTACTAGTTCTAATGTATTAGCGTAGTCAATGCAATTTAGATAATCACCTTCAGTACCATCGCCATATCCATGAGGAAGAGATGTTCTGAAAGTTTCATCAGTCTTTAGTAGATTAACGATTGCATCATAATCTTCTTGTGAGAATGTATTGAATTTAGAAGATTCCATTGGAAGAGCTAAAGCATCATCCTTGATATTGAAGTATTGAGACTTGCCACCTTCGAATGAACCATCATAAACTTTACCAATTAACATTTCAACAACTGGAGCTAAGTTCTTCATAGCTGAAGTAATAACTGCATCTGATTGATCTGAACAGTCAGTATCAACACCGATAGCATAAACCTTAGTATCAGAAGAAGCATTGAACTTGTCAGCAGCTTCGAATGCATTTCTTGGAGAACCACAACCGAAGATAACTTCTACACCTGAAGTGTATAAAGCTTGGTCAGCTGTAACGTATTCAGGTTTTTCAGCGAATTCACCAGTATATGAGTATTCAACTACTACGTCACCTTCAGCTAAGCCTAATTCTTTAGCAGCATATTCAGCACCAGCTAAATAGCCATAACCAAAGTTCTTAACAGCAGGAACTTGCATAGCGCCGTCAAATCCTAGATGTCTATAACCATCTTTAACAGCAGCATAACCTGCTAAGAAACCAGATTCTTCTTCTTCGAATAGAACGCCTAAAGCATTAGCTTGGCAATCTGCAGGTGTAAAGTCAACACAGATAAATGTTACATCTGGATATGTAGTTTGAGCTTCAGCAACTGCATCACCAAATAAGTAACCAGGACAAACGATAATCTTAGCACCGCCTGCAACTGCAGAAGCGATTTGAGCTAAATATTGTTCAGTAGTTTGTTCTGTAGGCATGTAATAGTTCTTAGTGATATTGTTCTTTTCAGCATAAGCAACTACACCTTCCCAAGAATATTGGTTGAAGCCTTTGTCATCAACAGATTTAGCATCTGTTATTAGAACGATTTCAGCTTGTACGACGTCGCTATCGCTACCACTGTCGTCGCCACTGTCATCAGTTTGACCACCACTACAAGCAACTAATGAAACTAAGCATAATACTGCAAGTAGTACAGATAAAAGTTTTTTCATTTTTTCTCCCTTCTTATTAAAGAATTACTTTTATGTTTAAACTCTATTGAGTAAAAACCAATTAGATTATGGATAGACTTATCCACTTGTTATTGTAACACAGAATAAAGTAATAGAATTATTTTCTTATCAACTATCATATTCAACATCATCACTTACTTCTTCATATTCTATTGTATTACTCCAAAGCAATTTATGCTCATCTAATGGCATACGTTTAGCCACCTCTAATATCTTTGGATATTCTTGATGTGGCTCACTTTGATAAAAATAAGCCGTAGAAGAATAATCATCACTTCTATTATTATTATGACCAGTCTCTATTGTCACCTTAATTGATTCATTAAAAGTAATAGGATCCTTAATATGATAACGATAATAAGTATGTTTTCCTTTAAAGTTAGACTTATCATCGCATATAACGCCATGATATAAAGATGTATAAGTCTCAGTTGGTGACCAAGCGCAATTAAAATAATCTTCTAATCCTGTCCCATGCAGTTTAGGTGGCCAAGGCTCTCCATCAACAAAAATCATATCATCACCTTCACCATACCAATCCCAACAATCTGAAGTATTACAATTGGCAATATTTAAATTACAACCAACATATTGGCCACTACCCTTAGCATCTAAAATAACATAATTATTCTTGCCATCTATATTTAAATCATCCTTATTGCCAAATATCCATTCTGTATGTGATTGATAATTATTTTCATCTTTTCCAATACTTGGAAAAACACGATTCCAACATGCATGTAGATATAAACTATTTTCTGGTAATTTATCTACTTCCTCATAATCAATATAAAAATAATATCTTAAATCATTTATACAATTATTTTCTATTTCAAAACGAGCACTTGATTTAAAAGGCATAGGTAACCAACAATTAAAACCATGTCCATTTAATGCTGACATCTCTACTGCAGCACTAGTAAAGTTTCTAGTTATACCATGTCCCATACCAAAGAAATCACCAATAGGTACTTCAATAGAAGGACTTTCTTCATCATCCCAATATACTCTTAATATTACTTTTCTAGCATTATATTTTTCATGGCCACAAGCACCAGATTTATCACCCTTTTTAACATTTCCCATAGTACACCAAAAATGATTAATTACCGCTGGACCATCAATTGAAGCAACCACCTTATTTTCATTAGGACTAATCATAACAAAATCCGCATTAGAACCATCCTTAGCAAATGAAGAAACTCTATTTCTCTTATAAGGACGTTTAATAAATATATTGTTTAAATCACTAGAGATATAATCCGACATTTTAACTCCTTATTAATGCAAAATTAATATAACCCCTTATAAAAATTCTAATAAAAATAATCATTAAAGAATATATAAAAAAATGACATAAATTTTAGTTATACTGTTAGCGCTTCCATAACTTTTAAATAAAAATATAAAATTTCTTACTTTATAATAAACGCTTCAATTTACGATACTTATTAGGTGACATTCCTGTTTCCTTAATAAAGAATTGTGAAAAATAAGCCTGATTATCATAACCTACTTTTAAAGCAATATTATTGATACTATCATCTGTATTAACTAATAAATCCTTAGCAACCTCTAAACGCTTATTAATAAGATAACGAATTGGTGCCTCACCAATTTGTGTTTTAAATAAATGTGAAAAATGTCCCTTAGAAACATATACCATATTCGCTAAATCATCTAAATTTATCTTTTCACCATAATGTTCATCAATATAATTTTTCGCTACTTCACATTCCATAACATTAGATTTCGATAGATTCTTATTACTTCCTTTTTTACGCAATATTTCTATCAAAATCTGCTTTAAATAAGCAGAAACCATTGAATAAGAGTAATAATTATCACTTTTAGATTCATCCAGGAGCTTATAAAATAAGTCCACTATCTTTGAATTATTATCTAAATCTCTAAATATAGGATTACTATTTTTATTTATTAAATGGTTTTCAGGAAAATCCGAAAGTTTAAAGTTATCAAAGGTACAAACAATTGCTTCTCTTATTAAATTTGAATAAGAAAACTCTTGGTGGGCAACATCAGCATTAAGAATAACTAGATCATTAGCCTCAACCTCATAACGACTTTCACCATTTATAACAATACTTTCTTTACCCTCTAAAAGAAGAATTAACTCGCAACATTTATGCGAATGTTGTAGATTATACCAACCAGGTGAATTATGTTCAAAACCTACCTGTAATACTCTAGGATTAAAATCAGTTAAAACAGCCTTTTCATTTTCTTTACTTGTGTAGTCCCTATAACTCATATATCTACCTCTATTATTTTATATTTTATATTATTTTTTATATATTTTGCTTTAAAAGAGTTATATTTTTGATATGTTTTATAAATATTAATAAAAAACTTTTATATATAATCATAATCCTTAAAAACTATTTAAATTAAGGAAGACAATTTATATATTTTAAGCATGAAATCACAAAATAAAACATTATTTTTTATCTCATGTGCCATCTACTTTCTAGCAGCAATGTTCATAAATTGCTTTGGACAAGCTTCTAATAGTATGATGGCATCTTTATCAATTTCACAAAGTAAACAAGGTGCTATCTTAACATATGAAGCAATTGGTGGCATATTAATTGCCATTTATTTATCCCTATATGGTGAAAATCATAATAAAGTAAAAACAATACTTCTAGGAACCATCCTTTTAGCACTTGGTACTATATCTGTATTTTTATTTTCCTTTGTCGAAAATCCTTATACATATATTTTTATATCTTTAATGTTGGCTAATGCAGGTTATACAACAATTGATTTAACAATTAATTCAATGATATGCGAAGTATATAGTGATAATAAAAATAAATATATACCAATAATCCATACCTTCTATGGTCTAGGTGCTATGGCTATGCCTAGTTTCTATTTATTATCTACTTGTTATACAAATAATAATCATTATGCCTATGCCTATTTAGGTCTAGGAATAATTACTATCATAATAACTTTCCTTTTACTAAAACAAATAGATAGTAAAAACCTAGATAACAAAGTTAATAAAAAAATAAATGATCCATATGAAATATTTAAAACATCAAAAGCATGGTTTCTTTTATTAGCGGCATTATTATTTGCCATATTTCAAACAGGTTTTCAATCTTGGGCTACTGATTATAATCTTAGTGTTTTAAATCTATCAAATAACTATTCCAGCATTATCATAACTTCCTTTTTTGCGGGAGCACTTGTAATGCGTTATATATCAACATATATCTTAAATAAAACTAAAAATTATAAATATTATTTCATATGTGCCTTGCTTGCGGGAATAAGTCTATTAGCGGCAATCTCATCAAAAAACAATATCATTTATAGTATTTTCTTAATCTTAACAGGCTTTTTTCAAGGTGGACTTGTACCTACTTATATGATTATTGTCACTGACAGTTTTCCTTCAAGACAATCATCATCTTCAGCTATCTTTGTACTTGCCATTGGTATTTCTAATTTACTTTCTAAATTATATGGCTTAATTATCGAAATATATTCTTATGAAACATTAATGATAATACTAGGAATTTGTTTAATACTATCTGGTCTAATTATTTATTTCTTATCTAGAAAACAAAAGGAGGATTTATGAAAAAACCAAAAATATTAGTTGTTGGTTCTCTTGGGATGGATTATACATTCTCAACTAACAAGTTTCCTAAAGAAGGTGAAACTATTATCGGTAAAGCATTTAAAACAGCTCCCGGAGGAAAAGGTGCTAACCAAGCTGTTCAATTAGCTCGTTTAGGGGTTGATACAACAATGATCGGAAAACTTGGTAAGGATGCAAATGGCAAAGAACTATTAAAAACCATTGAAGAAGCAGGTGTCAAACATGAACAGATGCTATTTGATGAAAATGTACCAACTCAAGTTGCTTCTATCATTCTAGAAGAAGTAGAAGGCAAGGATACCAAAAATAGAATCTTAATAATCCAAGGTTCTAATATGACTATTAAGCCTGAAGAAATTGCTTTCTTAAAACAAGATATTAAAAACTATGACATGGTTGTTTTACAACTAGAAATTCCTATGGAAATAAATGAAATAGTTGCTGAATATGCTTATGAAGCAAATGTTCCAGTTATGTTAAATAGTGCTCCAAGTGCCCCACTATCAGATGAATTATTAAGCCACTTAACATATATTTCTCCAAATGAACATGAGGCTAAGGATATTACGGGTGTAGAGATAACTTATGATGAAGGAATTATCAATATGGACAGCGTTAAAAAAGCTTGCATCGCTTTAAGAGAAAAAGGTGTTAAGAATGCTTTGATAACTCTTGGTGGCTCAGGTGCCGCAGTATTAAATGATGAAGGCTTCTATTATCATCCATGCATTAAAGGTTTAAATGTTCTAGATCCTACCGCAGCTGGTGATTCTTTTGTTGGCGCCTTCTGTAGTGGCGTATGTGCGGGTCTAAATATGAATGAAGTTTTAAAATTTGCCAATTATGTTGCCGCTTTAACAGTTTGCAAGTTTGGCGCTATGCCATCACTTCCAACATTAGATGAAGTTATTGAATTTATGACTTCAAGAAATGAAACATTACCAAATTTAGAAAGGTTGAAATAAAAATGAATAATAAAGATAATCAAGCATTACAAAATTATATTAATATTACTAAACAAGAAGTAGAAAATTCCTTAAATAATTTAGATATAGAAGCTATTGATAAAGCAGCAGAAATTATTAAGAATGCTAAAAAGAACAAAAATCGTATCCATGTTTCCGGTATTGGCAAACCAGGACATATCGCTGGCTATATCGCTAGTTTAATGAGCAGCACTGGCACACCAACTTACTTCTTACATGGTACCGAAGCAGTTCATGGTAGTTGCGGCCAACTTGTAAAAGGTGATGTTGTTATCTTCATCTCTAATAGTGGTGAAACACAAGAAATGAAAGTAACAGTTAATGCCATATTAAATAATGAATGTATTGTTATTGGTGTATCTGGCAATCCTAACTCATGGCTTGCAAACAATAGCAGTGTTCATCTAACAGCCCATATTGATAATGAAGGTGGGCCATTAAATAGAGCCCCTCGTAATTCTATTCTTTCAGAATTAATCAATCTACAAGCCTTATCAGTTGTACTTCAATCGGATGCTGATGTTGATCCTAAACAATATGTAAAATGGCATCCAGGTGGAAAACTTGGTGAACTTAGAAATAACGAAAAATAATTATCACAAAAACATTAAGAGTAGGAAATTCCTACTTTTTGTTTATAATTTTTAAATACTCATCCCTAGTCATTCTAGGTTTAAAGTTTTTAACTACCTTTTTAACATAATCCGGATTATTCAATAATCTTTTAACAGTATTAAAAGTAATCTTCATAGTATCAAAAT
>CAVCTP010000027.1:0-12837 GCA_963605145.1 Tannerellaceae bacterium | reverse complement strand
CGTTGTTCATCTATTAGACGAGCCATAGTTGTCATACAAACTAAAGCTGCAACTAGAAAGAATAGTAATGGCAAAGATTGTGCAATCGCTTGCATCTGGCTACATGAATTATCATACATATAACTAGAATAATGATTATCACGGGTTAAAATAGTCCACTTAGCCTTAGGCAAATCTTCTAAATCTTGTTCAGCCTTTCTTATCTCAATTTCCGCTTTTTCTATTTCTTCGTTATACTTTAAAACACCCTCTTTATATTCTTCTAGACCCTTATTATATTGATATCTAGCACTACTTAATTGCTTCTTTAATTGATTATATGATTCTTCAGCTTCTTCTAGTTCTTCAGCTGCTGATTCAGCGACATATTTATCTATAAAATTATTTAAATCAAAACCATATTGATTTAAATAACTATTAGCTTCATTATAAGTTTCCTCACTTGAATCTTCATCTAAAGTAGCTTTAGCTTTATTGATGATTTGTTCTAATAGTTCTAAAGAATTTTCATAAGAAACAATCTGAATATTAGCATCTTCTAATTCTTGTTTTGCTTTATCTAATTCTTCTTGTCCTTTTGCTTTTTCTTCTTCAAAAGTTGCTTTTTGTTCATCTAATTCAGCTTTATATTCATCATATATTTTATTTTTTAGATATGATTGTTGGTTAGCAGCAATATCTTCAACAATATATCGATTATTATCAATAAAGTCATTATATTCATCAGTATAAGAAATTAGTTTTTTACTACCACTTAATGTTAAATAGACAGTTGTGTAATATTCAAATATAAAATTTTCATTTGGAACATATACCACAATATCTAAATCTTTATTATCGAGATTTGAAGTACCAAAAAGTGTTGTGGCATATTCTGGCGAATATACATAACCAACAATTAAATAATCATTATATTTTAGATAATCACCTACATCTTCATCATTTAAATATAAACGTAAATGTTGTCCTATAGGATAAGAATCTTGATGATTACATAAGACAACACATTCATTAGCATTTTCTGGTAATCTACCACCATCTAATTTAATTTGATTAACGCTACGATCTAATTCTGTAATTCTTGCGACAACTTCACTGCCATCCATCAATATACAATTTACATCCACCATCTTAGAGGCAAAAATTTTATCAACACCATCATCTTCTTTAAGTGCTCTTATATCTTCATAACAAAAACCATATTGGGAATATAGTTGTATATCATGCAAAACATATTCATCATCGTACTTATCAACAGATTCTCGCATTATTGTAGGTGTTGATAATAATCCCATCATAAAGCCAACACCAATAAGGACAATTAAAACTAAAGATAAAAATCTTTTAATAGTCTTTTTAATTAATCTAAAGGTATCTATTCTAAACATTAATATTCAATATCCTCAATATTCATTGGTGATTCATTAATTTTTATTGATTCAATATGACCAGATTTAACTCTTATAACTTTATTAGCCATATCTGCTAAAGCAGAGTTATGAGTAACAATAACAACAGTCATATTCTCCTCAAATGACATATCTTGTAAGACTTTTAATACTTGTTTACCAGTTTTATAATCTAGAGCTCCTGTTGGTTCATCACATAATAATAATTTAGGATTTTTTGCCACGGCTCTAGCAATAGCCACACGTTGTTGTTCACCACCTGATAATTGTGAAGGAAAGTTATTAACTCTATCTTCTAATCCTACTAACTTTAAAACTTTATCAGGATCTAATGGGAACTTACATATTTGTAAAGCTAATTCAACATTTTCCTTAGCTGTTAAATTTTGAACTAAATTATAAAATTGGAAAACAAAGCCAATATCATTTCTTCTATAAGTACATAATCCTTTTTCATCTAAACTAGTGATATCTTTTTCATCAACAATAACTTTGCCCCCACTTGAAGTATCCATACCACCTAAAATATTTAAGATAGTTGTTTTACCAGCACCAGAGGCACCTAAAATTGTAACAAATTCACCTTTTTCAATTTCAAAATTTATTTCATCTAAGGCTCTAATTTCAACTTCACCCATCTTATATATCTTAGAAACATTCTTAAACTCTATGTATGCCATTTAGCCACCTATCTTTCCTAAATCATTATCTAACATGTATAAAAAAGACCTTAAATATGTTTTAAGTAATGATTTTAATTGTTTGGCATCACTTTCATTTTCTTTGAATAGATATTTAACGCCTTCAAAAACCGCCTGTGCATATGCATTTGATAGTATTTGTTTCTCAACACTTAATTCATTCAATAAAAAGGATTGCGAAATTAAAGAATTTATCATTTCCGCAAACCATGATGTTATTTCTTCATTTAATTTTGAATGAATCATTAAGATATTAAATTCAACTTTATTCTTAGTATATATTTCAACTAATCTATCAGATAATTCATCTAAGATATTCTCTAATTCTTTAATATTAGGTTTAACATTAAAAACTCTAGTTTCCATCGAAACCTTATTTTGAGTTAATGATTTAATAGTAGCATCAATCATTTTATAAGTTGGTACTACTATATATAGATTGATATCTTCTTTACTTTTAAAATAACGATATAAATTGCCAACGGTCATATTTGCCTTTTTCGCAATTGAACGCATTGAAGCATTTTTATATCCTTTTTCTAAGAATTCTTGCTTAGCAGCATCGATAATAGCCTGTCTTACTTCATCTTTAAGTTTTTGTGCCATAAATGAACCCCTGTTTATTAATTATTATAACTTACAAAATTAATAAATAAATAGAGTTCACATAAATATCAGATTAATATTTGCTACCAAATCTTTCCAGAAGCTTTTTCATTGCTTCTTCTTCATTTATTTCCTTATTTTCCTTATTTTGTTTATATGGATTGTTATATGCTTTCTTACGAGATTTAAATTCCTTCTTTTCGGCATCTCTTTTAGCCAATACATCTAATGGTAATAAAGATAATTGAACTCTTTGTTTTGCTTCATCTACTTCATAAACATAAACTTTAACAATATCAGAAACAGATACAATTTCGCTTGGATGATTTACTCTCTTTGTTGACATTCTAGAAATATGAACTAAGCCATCATCATGTAATCCAATATCAACGAATGCACCAAAATCAACAACATTTCTAACTGTTCCTGATAACTCATCACCTACTTTTAAGTCTTTCAATTCTAATACATCAGACTTTAATATTGCACCATCAAATTGTTCACGATAATCCCTTAGAGGTTGTTTAATACATTCCTTAATATCATTTAGAGTATATTCATCAATATTTAGTTCAGCAATCTTTTCATCATTAAAGACAATATTGGCATCACCCAATGAATTAATATTAGATACTTCCATTATTTTTCTAGCAATATCATAAGATTCTGGATGAATATTAGTTACATCTAATGGTTCATCACCATCTACAATTCTTAAGAAACCAGCACATTGTTCATAAGCTTTATTACCTAATTTTTTAACTTCTAATAATTGTTTTCTATTATTGAATCGACCATTTTCATCTCTATATTTAACAATCTCACTGGCAATTGCCTTATTCAAGCCAGAAATATGTGACAACAATTGAACTGAAGCAGTGTTTAAATCAGCACCAGTTCTATTAACTACTTTCATAATTGCTTCATCAATTCTTTCTGATAATTCTTTAGCAGGTAAATCATGTTGGTATTGACCAACACCGATAGATTTTGGATCAATCTTAATTAATTCAGCTAGAGGATCTAATAGTCTTCTACCAATTGATACAGCTGATCTTTCTTCAACTTGTAAGTTAGGGAATTCATTTCTTGCTTCTTCTTGGGCAGACCATACAGAAGCTCCTGCTTCTGAAACTATGGCATAACTTAAGTCTAATTTATTATCTTTGATTAATTCTGCAACTAATTTTTCTGATTCTCTAGATGCTGTACCATTACCAATAGCAACTATCTTTACCTTAAATTCATTAATTAAGTCTAATAATTGAGCTTTAGATTTTTCAATTTCACCATCTTTTCTAAATGGATAAATCTTAGCAACCTTTAATAATTTACCAGTTTCATCAATTACCGCTAACTTGCAGCCATTATAATAACCAGGGTCAAAGCCTAATACAACTCTTCCCTTTAATGGAGCTTGCGATAGTAATTTCTCTAAATTTAAAGAGAATACTTCAATAGAACTCTTATGGGCTCTATCTGATAAATCACTTCTAATTTCATTTTCAATAGAAGGAATAAATAATCTATCTATGCCATCATCAATTGCTTCAATTAAGATATTTTCTAAAGGTGATTTTTTATCTTTGATATAAAATTCATGGGCAATATCTTTTAAATGATCTAAATCAAAAGAATAAGAAACAGTAATAACTTTCTCTTTTTCAGCTCTATCTATTGCCATTACTCTATGGTCAGCAATCTTATCTAGTTTTTCAGAAAAGTCATAGTACATCTCATATACTTTCTTTTCATCAATAGCATCCTTTTTAACCTTAGTTACAATAGAACCCGTTTTATAGATAAGATCTTTAAATTCCCATCTTAATTTAGCATTATCAGAAACATTTTCAGCAACTATATCTTTAGCGCCTTGAATAGCATCCTCAATTGTCTTAACATTTTCATTTATATATTTTTTAGCTTCTTCTTCAATACTTCCATCACTTGGTAAGTTTAATAAATAAATGCTTAATGGTTCCAAACCATTTTTAATAGCAATTGCAGCTCTTGTCTTTTTCTTTTGTTTATATGGTTTATATAAATCTTCTACTTGTGATAATTTATCACAATCGTTAATTTGTTTTCTTAATTCCTCAGTTAATTTACCTTGAGTTTCAATTAAATTAATAACAGCTTCTTTTCTCTCAGCAAGATTTAATTGATATTTATATTGTTTTTCAATATAAAGAATCTTTTCTTCATCTAAGGCACCAGTTGCTTCTTTTCTATATCTGGCAATAAATGGAACAGTATCTCCTTCAGCCAACATATCAAGCACTGTACTAACTTGCTTTGTCGATATTTTTAATTCATCTGCAATGTTTTTAATAATTAATTCATTCATATAATCACCTCTATTAAGCAAAATAAAAGCAGGAAGAACCTGCTATTATCACTACTTTCTTAATCCTAATTTCGCAACTAAATCTCTGTATCTATTAACATCAGTTCTCTTTAAATAATCAAGAAGATTCTTTCTTCTACCTACCATCATAAGTAAGCCTCTGTTAGAATGATTATCATTCTTGTTTGCTTGCATATGAACAGTAAGTTTGTTGATAGATGCTGTTAATAGTGCAACTTGGATTTCTGCTGAACCAGTATCGCCTTCAAATCTGGCATACTCTTTAACGATATCAGCCTTTTCTTGTTTTGTTAACATGTTTTTTTCTCCCTTTTTTGTATTCCATTGTAACCGGGCAAAGAATTGGGATGTTTCTAAACTCAGTAACAATGCTTATTTAGTTTACCATTTTTTAAGAACAATTTTCAATATACTCATCAATAAATCATGAAATCTAGTAATACATTATTAAGTATTTCTAAATTAGTACATTTCAAATAACCATTATCTATTTTGATATTAGGATTATTAATACCTTTTGTATATTCTTTTAATAAATCAGCATTATATCTTCTATTAAATTCTTCAATATTTAAACCAATATTTGTCCTTAAAGACATCATAATATTTTCAAATTTTTGATCTTCAATACTTAATTCAATATATTCGGATTTGGCATTAAAATCCTTAAAATAATCATTGAAATTAAAAGTATTGGTATATCTAATATTATCAATCTTACTTGAAGCACCAAGTGATAAACCTAGAAAATTATCATAATTCCAATATCCCATATTATGTTTAGATTCATAATTTGGCTTACAAAAATTAGATACTTCATAATGTATATAATTATTTTCAATTAAAGTTTTCTCTATTAATTCATACATATCTGCTTCAGTATCTATATCTAAAGGTTTTATATTCCTTTTACCAAATACCGTATTTTCTTCGATAGTTAAAGAATATAAAGACACATGAGGGACATCTAATTTAATAAAATCATCTAAGGTTTGTTTTAATATATCCATTGTTTGATTAGGTAAAGAATACATTAAATCAATACTTATATTATTTAAACCATTATCTTTTAATAGTTTTATCTTTTCTTTAATATCAGTAAACTTATGTTTACGATTTAAAAATAATAAGATTTCATCATTAGAACTCTGTACACCCATTGATATACGATTTATATGATATTTTTTTAAGATATTAATTTTATTTAAATCTAAAGTTTCTGGATTAACTTCGATAGTATATTCTTTTGTATTGTTACTATAAGGTTCAATTAATGATAGTAATTTATCTAATTCATCATAATCTAGGCATGTAGGTGTTCCTCCACCTAGATAAATAGTTTCATATGAATTATGACACTTATCTTTAATTTCTTTTTCTAAGGTATCTAGCCATTTAGTTACAATATTTTTGTCATATATTCTATGACAAAAATCACAATAATTACATATTGACTTACAAAATGGTACATGAATATATAAATGATTAATCTTGTTCATCTAATGATAAAACAGCCATGAATGCTTCTTGTGGTATTTCAACGCTACCTACAGCCTTCATACGTTTCTTACCTTCACGTTGTTTCTCTAATAATTTCTTCTTACGAGAGATATCACCACCATAACACTTCGCTAATACATCTTTTCTTAAAGATTTAATATTTGTACGAGCTATTACTTTATTACCAATTGCGGCTTGAATTGGTATTTCAAATTGTTGTTTAGGAAGTAATTCTTTTAATTTAACAGTTATTGCTTGACCTCTATGGTAGGCAAAGTCTCTATGTACGATAATTGATAAAGCATCAATTATTTCACCATTGATTAATATATCCATCTTAACTAAGGAAGATTTACGATATCCTATCAAATCATAATCTAAAGAAGCGTATCCTTTAGTGGCAGACTTTAATTTATCAAAATATTCAAAGATTATTTCTGATAAAGGCATTTCATAAATTAATTGATTACGATTTGAATCAATATAAACCATATCCTTATAAACACCTCTTTTATCTTGTGATATCTGCATTACTGCACCAATATATTCATTAGGAACCATTATTTCAGCCTTTACATATGGTTCTTCTATACAACTTATAAAATTGGCATCAGGCATCATACTAGGATTATCAATATATTGAATTGAACCATCAGTTAAAGTAACTTTATAAATAACAGATGGTGCTGTAGCAATTATATTTAAGCCATATTCTCTTTCTAGTCTTTCTTGTACTACTTCCATGTGTAGTAGTCCTAAGAAACCTAATCTAAAACCAAAACCTAAAGCTTTAGAAGATTCTGCTTCAAAAGTTAAACTAGAATCATTTAATTGTAGTTTTTCTAAAGCATCTCTTAAATCATTAAATTTATTATTATCAGTAGGATACATACCACAATATACCATTGGGTTCATCTTACGATATCCTGGTAGTGGGCTATCACATGGATTATCAACAAGCGTGATAGTATCACCAATATGAATATCTTGAATTGATTTTATAGAAGCGCAAAGATAACCTACCTCACCTGCTGATAGACAATCTCTTCTTTCTTCATTAGGTGTTTTAACTCCCACTTCAGTAACCTCATATTCAGCATTATCTTGAATAAATCTAATATGATCACCTATTTTTACTTGTCCTTCTCTAACACAAATAAAAACAACAACTCCGCGATATGAGTCATAATAAGAGTCAAATACTAAGGCTTTTAAAGGATTAGAATCTTTTCCTTTAGGACTAGGTAAATATTTAACGATAGCCTCTAAAACATCTTCAACATTTAAACCAGTTTTAGCACTAATACATGGTGCATTTGTGCAATCTAAACCAATAATATCTTCAATTTCCTTCTTTGTTTTTTCAATATCAGCACTAGGAAGATCTATTTTATTGATAACTGGTAAAATCTCTAAATCATTATCTAAAGCAAGATATGTATTTGCCAAAGTTTGAGCTTCTATACCTTGGCTTGCATCAACTACTAAAATTGCCCCATCGCATGCAGCAAGAGATCTAGATACCTCATATGTAAAGTCAACATGCCCAGGTGTATCAATTAAATGGAAGATATATTCTTGATTATCTTTAGCTTTATATTTAAGTTGAACAACATTTAATTTAATTGTTATTCCTCTTTCTCTTTCAAGCTCTAAAGAGTCCAAGATTTGCGCCTTCATATCTCTTTTGGCAACCGTTCCCGTTAATTCCAAAATTCTATCAGCAAGTGTTGATTTACCATGATCTATATGGGCAATTATCGAAAAATTTCTAATATTTTGTTTATTCAATAGTTTCACCTACTAAGTTTCTACCATTTCCATTAAAGAATGCTTTAGCATTCATAGTATTCTTACCTTCTGGTTTTAAATCATATATTTTAATAAAACCATCTTTACAATCTATTCTTAAATAATTATCAAATAAGCCAATAAAAGTATTAGCTTTACAATTATCAGCTAATTCATAGAATGCATCTATAATCTTATATTTCTTTCCCTTAATCATAAAGTGGCAACCAGGATTATCTAATAAACCACGAATATGATTATAAACATTTAAAACATTATCATTAAAATCAATATGTTCAATATCTTTTTTTAATAGATGAGTATAAGTTGCCTTAGAATCATCTTGTTTAATTGGATTAATATCATTATTAAAGAGTTTTGGTAAAAAATCTAATAAAATATCTAAAGTTAAATTGGACATCTTATTAAATAAAGTAGTACTAGTATCATGTATATCAATATCAATAGTTTTTTGAACTAAGATATCCCCTTCATCCATCTTTTCATTCATATACATAATGGACATACCAGTTGTTGTTTCGCCATTGATTATTGCAGTTTGTATTGGTGAAGCGCCTCTATATTTAGGTAATAAAGAACCATGAGTATTAATACATTTATATTTAGGATAATCTAGTATTTCACTAGGTATAATTTGGCCATATGCACTTGTAATTATTAAATCAGGTTTATAGGCCAAAACAGGCTCATATTCAAGTCTTATTTTATTTGGTGTTAATACTGGGATATTATATTTTAAAGCAACAGATTTAACGCTAGATGGTGTTAAGACACGTTTTCTACCAATTTCGGCATCAGGTTGAGTTACAACTGCCACAATATTATATTCTGCTTTAATTAACCCTTCTAAGATATTAGCAGCAAAATCTGGGGTTCCCATAAAAACTATTCTTTCATTCATAAACAATATTATAGCCTATTTTTATTGCATTTAAGTTGTTTTTTGGCTATAATAATTAAGCGTTGGAATAAGGAGGATACATGGCAAATATTAAGTCTCAAAAAAAGAGAGCATTAACAAATGCGGCAGCTAACTTAAAGAATGCTTCAGAAAAATCTCAATTAAAGACAGCTATCAAGAAAGTACATGCTGCTGTATTAGCGAAGGATAAAGATGCTGCAACTAAGGCATTCAATGAAGCTAATTCATTATTAGACAAAGCTGCTACTGGCCATCTAAAACATTCAAATTATGTTGCAAGACAAAAAGCTAGATTAGCCAAAGCTATTGCAACTCTAGATTAATTAATTTAATTAATAAAAACTATAAGTTATCATCCTAAGATTTAAACTTATAGTTTTTTTATTACCTAATTGGTTCTATATGCCATATTTCATCAGCATATTCTTTAATTGTTCTATCACTTGAGAAATAAGCTGATTTAGCGATATTAATTAAACACATCTTAGCCCATTTATATTTATCAGAATAATATTCGTTTATCTTGTCATGAGCCTTACAATAAGCTTCAAAATCCGCTAAAACAAAATATTCATCATTTCTAATTAAGAATTCATCTTGAATATCTTTGAAATCATCTAAGTCATCAGACCAAGTACCATCAGTTAAAGAATCAATAATTGTCTTTAACATTTCATTGTTTTGATAATATTCATAAGGTTTGTAAGTTGAACGCATTTGATTAATTTCATCTTCGTGAAGTCCAAAGATAACACAATTATCATCACCTACTAAATCGTTAATCTCAACATTAGCACCATCTAAAGTTCCTAAAGTTATAGCACCATTCATCATAAATTTCATATTGCCAGTACCAGATGCTTCTTTACCTGCGGTAGAAATTTGTTCTGAGATATCGCTTGCTGGCATAAGTTTTTCTGATACAGTTACTCTATAATTAGGAATAAAGACAATATTAATAAACTTATTAACTTCAGGATCATTATTTATCTTAGAAGCAACACAATTAATTAATTTAATAACCTTCTTAGCAAAGTAATATGATGAAGCTGCCTTAGCTGCAAAGAAGAAAGTAGTTTTAGGCATTGAGAAATTCTTATCCTCTTTAATACGATAATAAAGATTCATGATATACATAATATCTAATAATTGACGTTTATAAGCATGTAATCTTTTAGCAATCGAATCAAATATTGAATTAGGATCAATATCAATATTTTCATTCTTCTTTAACCAATATTGTAATTCTTGTTTCTTTTGATATTTAACTTTCAAAAATTCTTCTTGTAATTCTTTATTATCAACATAATTTAATAAATCAGAAATCTTAGAAAAATCATGATAGAAATCCTTACCAATATATTTTTCAATTAAATTGCATAACTCAGGATTAGAATAATATAAGAATCTTCTTGGAGTTATACCATTGGTCTTATTATTAAATCTTTCAGGGAATAATTGATAGAAATTTCTAAACGTTTGTTCCTTGATAATATTAGAATGAATTCTCGCAACACCATTAACAGAAAATGAACCAACAATTGATAAATATGCCATTCTAACATTGCCACCAGAAATAATAGCCACTGAATCAATAAAATCTTGATTCATATTTCTACTATATAAATATTCCTTGAATTTATTATCAATTGTTTCAATTATCATATAAATTCTAGGAATTAATTTCTTAATATAATCAACAGGCCATTTCTCTAATGCTTCTTGCATAACTGTATGATTAGTATAAGCAAAAGTCCTAGTTGTAATAGACCAAGCCTTATCCCAAGAATAGCCATAATTATCCATCAATAATCTCATTAATTCAGGTATAGCTAAAGCAGGATGAGTATCATTTAATTGAATAACGACCTTATCACAAAGGTTATCTAATGATTCATAATTTTTTAAATGATCATTGATGATAGATTGTAGTCCTGCAGCAACAAAGAAATATTCTTGTTTTATTCTTAAGTATCTACCCTCTTCTGTTGAATCATCAGGATATAAGTTTAAACAAATATCATCAACATCTCTGATATATTTTTTATAGTCTCTACCAACTGGTAAATCATCACTTGGTTCAGCTGACCACATTCTTAAGGTATTAGCGGTCTTTGTATCATAACCTACCAAAGTCATATCATAAGGTACAGCTAAAATATGTTCGGTATCTTTTCTATGGAATTGTAAATCACCTTTATAATCTCTAGTTACTTCTACTGTTCCATAAAATCTAACATCAACAGTTTTACTAGCCTTTCTTAATTCCCAAGGATTTTCAATTCTTAGCCATTGATCAGGTACTTCTACTTGTTCATTATCAACAATATATTGTTTAAATAAACCATTTCTATATCTAATAGTATTGCCATTTCCCGCATAATCTAAAGAAGCTAGAGAATCCATAAAACATGCAGCAAGTCTACCTAAGCCACCATTGCCAAGTCCGGCATCAGTTTCTAAATCTTCTATATCATTAATATCAACACCAATATCACTTAAGCCATCTTTAACAACATCATATATTCCTAAAGACTTTAAATTATTCTTTAACATTCTTCCTAATAAGAATTCTAAAGAAAAATAGTATACTTGTTTCTTTTGATTTGATCTAGTTAAATTTTTAGTATTACTTAAATGATCTATCATATAAGATTTAATCATTTTCGCTAATACTAAATATTTTTCAATCATATCCGTTTCATCAAGTTTCTTTCCATAAGAAATATACGTGAAATCAGCATAACTATTTAAAAAGTTTTCTTTGTTGTCAAACATTTGTTTAAATTCAATTTCAAGATTATCCATCTTATTCATCTCCTTTATGGTTTAAAATCATTTCTATTTCTTCAATTGTATCCTTATATATATCTTTATTAGCCTTATTATTAATATCAATTAACTTATCTTTTTTATCTTTTAAATAATTTAAAAAGATATGATCTCTCTTTTTTAATAATATTGGACCATATTTAATCTCTAAATCACTATATGGATCATGCATATCAGCTGAGAATTTGATGATTTGGTAATAAAAATCATCAAATATAATTCTTTCATCTTCAATAGTATATAGATGATCGGATATATATTTTCTTAATAATTCCACATCCGAATTTGTTTGAACTATTAAATATTGATATTGACTGATATCCGCATTATCTAGAATATGTTCAATAGTGTAATATCCCATACCAGCAATAGTAACAATATCAATATCATTGATATTTTGGGGTAAACCATCAGCATATACCGGTATAACTTTATCAGTTAATTTAGCACTTTCAATATTCTTTTTAGCAGTTTCTAAAGGACCTAATTTATTATCTCCTGCATAAGCTTTAGGACAAATTCCAGATTCAACCAAAAAAATAGGTAGTAAGCCATGATCTGAACCTACATCAAATACTACCTTATTTTTATCAACCATATATGCTATTGCCGCTAATCGATCGGATATCATTATTTCTTATCTTCTAAAAATTCTTTCAATCTCTTACATTTAGTAGGATTCTTTAA
>CAVCTP010000026.1:0-13123 GCA_963605145.1 Tannerellaceae bacterium | reverse complement strand
ATTCAACAGCAATTTGTGCTGCAACTTTAGCGTTGTTATATGCAAGTTGAAGATTAGATGCCAATGATACACCACCAGTAATTTCCTTAATTCTAGAAAGTAAGAATGGTGTAGTTGCTTTACCTCTAATGTTATTTTCTTTTGCAAGTTCTAAAGCTTGATTGATTACTTTTTCCATTTCATCAAAATCTAATTCATATTCTTTTGGAATAGGATTGCCTATCAACATACCACCTTCAAGACCTAAGTCCCACTTAGTTTTCATAATCTTTGCAGCAGTAGCAGCATCAGGACAATTATAATCAACACCAAAACCTGATTTACGGCAATAGAATGCTGGAAAATCATCAGTATTGAAACCAATAACAGGAACGCCCATTGTTTCTAGATATTCTAGAGTAAGTCCAATATCAAGAATTGATTTACAACCTGCACCGATTACAGCAACAGGTGTATGTGCTAATTCTTGTAAGTCAGCAGAGATATCCATTGTTTCTTGTGCGCCTCTATGAACGCCACCAATACCACCAGTTGCGAATACTCTTAAGCCAGCAAGCGAAGCAATAAGCATAGTAGTAGCTACGGTAGTAGCACCAGTTTTATTAGTTGCTAGATATATAGCAACATCTCTTCTAGAAACCTTGCCTATACCATCTGCTTTACACATAATATCTAATTCATCAGGTGTTAAACCTACTTTTAACTTGCCACCAATAATAGCTGTTGTAGCAGGTATAGCACCTTCGCCTCTAACTACTTCTTCAACCTTATGAGCGAATTCCATGTTTTCTGGAAATGGCATACCATGAGACAAAATAGTAGATTCTAATGCAACAACAGGGATATTGTTATCAATTGCATTTTGTATTTCTGGAGCAATTTCTAAATATTTTTTGTAATCCATTTTTCCTCCTAGTAATTACTTAATGTCTTAAACAATAAATCACAGAACTTTTCATAATCTAGTCTCATACCAACATGGGTATTAGGTTGTTTTCCTCTAAATTGTGAACCCTCAGGTTCTTTATCCCATTTATTGGTTGAACTAAGATCTATATCAGCTTCAGGATTTGAAGTTTGTAAGAAACGTAAATCAGTAACTGTCATACCTCTAGTTAATGTTCCATTTAATTCAACATCAACATGTAAGAAAGAATCCTTTACAATGCTAGGATCTATTGCCCAAGCAACTGCACATGCATCATGTAAATGTGCTTCACCATCTCTAGCAAAGAAATCGCATAATTCAGCACTAAATTTTCCTACTTCATTACCAATATTACGCATTTTTTCAATCATTTCTTTTGTTACTGGACATTGTCTAGTTAGATTTACACCAGCCATATATACTGAAGCACCACAATTAAATACTTTATATGCTGCTTCAGGATCTACATAAATATTAAATTCAGCAGCTGGAGTCCAGTTACCGCAATATGCACCACCACCCATAATATAAATGCCGTCAACTCTTTCAGCAATTCTAGGTTCTTTATTTAATGCGGAAGCAATATTAGTTAATGGTCCTGTAGCAATTAAAGTAACATTATCAGTATTCATTACTGTTTCTACTATAAAATCAACACCATGTTTTGTTTCAGGCTTATTTAATGGTTCACTTACTACTGGACCATCCATGCCAGAAGTACCATGTACATTATCAGCAATAACTAATTTCTGTGTACAAGGACCAGCATGTCCTGGATAAACCTTGATATCTCTTCTACCTATCTTTTCTAGAACTACTAAAGCATTTCTAGTAACATTTTTTAAATAACCATTGCCACCAACTGTTGTTACTCCAAGTAAATCAAGATTTTGTGCAGCAAGCATTATCGCAAACGCATCATCATGCCCAGGATCACAGTCTAATATTACTTTTCTCATAATCTCTCCCTATTTATCTTCAATAACTTTAACAAAAAATTGTCTATTACGAGGTCCATCAAATTCACAGAATAAAACGCCTTGTGAAGAGCCTAACATTGCTCGACCATTTGTAACAATTAATGTAATACTTACACCAACTAAGCCACTCTTAATATGGCCAGAAGCATCAGTAGGAGTATCAAAGTCATGACGATAATCATATCTCTCAGGAATTAATTTATCCATTTCTTCTTGGAAATCAACGTGTCCTCTTTTATCCCAGAATGAAGTAACCATTATACCAGCAGTAGTATGATTACAATTAATTACACATATTCCTTCTTTAATACCACTTTTTCTTACAACTTCTTGAACTTGTTCGGTAACATCATGCATACCTTCATATTCAGTTCTAAGTTTTATTTTCTCCATATAAGCCATAAGTTTTCTCCTTATATTATTTCAATCTTACTATTACGGAATCTATCATGATTGTCATCTTGACAGAAAGGTTCTTCATTTTTTCTAAATGGATTATGACCTCTCCAACAACCAATATAACCAGCAACAAAATCCATAGGAATATGTTCAAGCAATGGATGCATCCAAACGCCCTTTGCTTTAGGTATTTCAAATACTTCAGCATTTTCAGGGAATAATGATCTATCAGCATCACTTATAACAGCAACATGTTTTCTTAACTTACATGCAATCTTGATTGTTTCTAATTCCCTAGAGAATGATGGAGATTTTTCATTAGCAACAATAAATGTTCCAATATGGTCAACATCTTTAATAAAGAAATTGATATGACACCATTGTTCAGAATCATCATTTGTTGTCAAACCGCCAAATGACTCAACCATCTTTGCTGAACCAAAGAATGCTGTTGCATAATCTGCACCATCACCAATAAAGTCCATACAATCAACGCCATCATCTTCCCATTTTTTAGCTAATTCAAATGCTTGTTTAGATAATCTATCCATAACTTCTCCATCATATGAATTAACATATTCAATTAAATTATTTCTACAAGCTTTAACATCATCTTCACTTAATTGTCCTTTTGCCTTAGACATATATAAAGCAAACATCAATAAAGAAAATAATGATGAATAATAAGAAGTAACATTTGGAGCTAAATCATATTGTGGAAGTGTTAATGGAACAATATATTTGCAATTCTTAGCTAACTTACCTTCTAGATTTGTAGTGAAGGCAACGCTATTTCCACCATGTTCATTAATCCTTAAGGCTGCCTCATTTGGTCTAGCTGGAGAACCAGAAATAGAAATAGCACATAACATAGTTCTATCACCATTTAAAACATTCCAACCTTTATAAGTATTGTAATATCTACTAAATTCAATATTACGAAGTGCTTCAGTTGGAGTACCAGGAACCATACCAGTTTTAGTAGAAGTATCTGCATTTTCAAATACAGGTTTAGCAGCTATAGCAGCACAATAACTATCACCACATCCAGTAATAATTACATTACTTACATTTTTCATTACATCACTAGAAACACAACTTTCTAATAATTCAAAAGTCATATTATCAGCAATCGTATTAATATCTTTTACTGTATTTCTAACTTGTTCCAATAATGGACTATTATAATCATTATGGTTCATATTTTTATCCTCCATATACCAAAATAGTGTATTTTCTAACTCTAGGGCCATCATAATCCGCAAAATAAATATCTTGCTTATCATTACATAGTAACTTTCCATCCTTAACAATTAAAGAAACAGAAGTACCAAATAATGAACTCTTAATATGTCCAGCTGCATTTTCAGGAGACTCTTGATGCTTATAATTAATTCGAGCAGGAATTAATCTACGCATTTCTTTAGTAATATCTTCTAATATTTCATTTCCTTGTTTGCTTATTTTTAATATTCCGCAAGTCGAATGAGTAGTTTCTACTACTACAACACCATTAACAACATTACTCTCATTAATAGCATTATTAATTTCATCACTTATATTTTGAAGAGAATCTCTTCCACTAGTTATTGAACATTCTTTAATATAGACCATATTCCCTCCTAAATTATTACTATCTTAGTACCATCTTCTTTTAAACGATGGTTATACACGTCATCAGCAAAGTTTTCATCATCTTGTCTAAATGATTTAATACCCTTTAATTCAGCTATATATCCAGCAACTAAATCAAATGGAATATGTTGAGTAAGAGGATTCAACCAGAAATATTTAGGTGTAGGCATAGTAAATACTTCCATACCTTCTGGGAATTCGCTAGCATCGCTGTCACTTATAATCATACATTTGCTGCCTAATAATTTAATTGCAGCAATAGTTTCTAACAATCTTCCGTAAGATGCGCTTGATTTATTAGCGACTACAACTCTACCAATTGTTTCAGGATTTACTAAGAAGAAATTAATATGACACCAATCTTCAGAATCATCATAAGTTGTATATCCACCAAAACATTCAATAACTTTGGCAGAACTAAAGAATGCTGTAGCATAATCACCATAATCACCAATAAAATCTTCAGCTTTTAAATCTTGCCACTTACAAGCGATATCAAAGCAACGATCTTTATATGATTCAACTTCCTTTTGACATCTAGAAGTAAAATCAAGAAGTTCCTTATGCATATCTTCATATTCTAATGGAGTAATCTTATTTCTAACTCTACCAATTCTTAATGCCAATAGATATAAAGCAACAATTGAAGCATTATAAGTTGTAGCACCTGGGAAATATTCGCCATCTGCTGGTAAACCAACATTTAAACAATATCTACATTCTTTTGCTAGAGGTGAATCTGGGCTATTAGTAATAGCAATAGTATTTGCACCATATTGGCTTGCCCTTCTTGCACACTCTACAACTCTAGCAGCAGTACCAGAATAAGAGATAAGAACAACCAAAGGTGTGTTAGGTGAATAACCTAAATTTTTATTACTTAAAGTACGTGAAAACTCTATTGCCTTAATAGCATAAGTTTCCATCTTAGCAATACTTTCAAATGCTGGTTTACATGCAACACCAGCCATCCAACTATCACCACAACCAGTAATATATAATTTTTGAATATCCCATATTTCTTTCATAGGGATTTTTTCAACTTGTGATTTAACATTTTGATAAACAATATTAATATATTCTTCTAGTCTATCGGCCTGTCTTAATAAAGAATTATCATAATCTAATCTATTCATATTTACCCTCCGAGATTTTATCGTATATTTCCTTAGAAATATTCAACATTTCTTTTCTAGTTTCTTCAGACATGTCTAAATATGGACCATATTGTCTAACATTATATGAAGCAACAACATTGCCTATTATACAAGTCATTAATGGATCATAACCTTCAATATGTGCCCACATAACTGCACCTGTTGAAGTATTTCCACAACCTGTTGGATCTATTTCCTTATCTTTATCTGTAGTAGAAATCATAGGTACAAAATATTCTTTATTATCAACAATCATATATGCACCTTGTGTTCCGACACGATAATAAGTTGGGATATTTAATTCCTTTAATAATGGAATTATTTCTTCATCAGTTTTAACTTTAAAAATATCTCTACATTCATGTCTATTAATAGAGAATATATCTATAACTTTTAAATAATCCTTTACGCCTTCAATTCCCTTTTCATCATAAACTTTACTTACTGTTTCAACACCAGTTGAAGGAATCTCCCACATAATCTTGCAGCCATTAACTTTATGTTTTGTTAATACCTCACAATTATGTTCGTTTAAAGGTTGAGAAGTATATAATCCCTTAGCATCATCCATAAATTTAGCCCATTTATCAATATCAACTAAACGATTCTTCTCTTCTTCAGGATCTTCATCTTTTAAATAAGCTATACCTGATTTTCTAATATTATATAGTTCTTCATCACTATACTTTTTACCATAAATTGAATATTCAATATAACTTCCATCAGGAAAATACTTTAATTCATTAAATACTGTTTTCTTAAGTTGCACAAATAGGCCATCTTTTGAACAGTGATTATTTTTAAACCATTCACCATAATATTCATCAAAATCATCGCCAACAGAAGATATATATAAACAATCATCCGTACACATTCTAACAGCGGTGTAAGCATAAAAGCTTCCACCGCCCATAATATTGTCTTTAATTCTTCCATCCAAAAAGCGAAGTCTGTTTGTAATCGCAAAGCCTTCAACAATATATTTCATTATTATCTCCTTCTAAGGTTTTATTGGATTTCTTTTTTCTTTTCTTTTTTAGCCTTACCACCAAGTTTTTCTTTTCTAAGTTCAGAACTACCAGTGATACATAAACCAATAATAGTAACTATATAAGGGAGCATTTCTGCGAATTGATAATCAAGTTGTAAGAATTGTAATTGCATTGATACACCTTGAGCAACCGCAAACATTAAAGCATATAACAAAGAATGGAATGGTCTACCAAGTCCTAAGTTAGAAGCAGCAATACCAATAAAGCCTCTACCTGTTACCATGTTCTTAGTAAAGAAAGCGATATATGCCATTGACATAAATTCACCAGCAAATCCAGCAAGTACACCAGATATAACTAATGAAATCATCTTTGTTTTATTAACATCAATACCTAATGATATAGCAGCATCAGGGTTTCTACCAACTGATCTAATTCTTAAACCTAATCTAGTCTTATATAAAATGAAATGAGTAACAAATACAGAAATTATCGCAATATAAGTAACTAAACTTTGATTATTAAAGATTGTGCCAATTACTGGAATATCCTCTAAGAAAGGAATTTCAATTGTTGGGAACTTTAATGAAGGAACAGTACTACTATCTGATTTTCTACCTGTTAATAAATATAGTAAGAAAATTGTTCCATAGTTAGCTAAAGAGTTGATTGCTAGACCAAGTAAGGTATCATCGGTATCTAGATAGATGTTAAAGAAGCCATATAATAAAGCAACAACAACACTAGTTAAAACACCAATTACTACACCACCCCAAAGTGAAGAAGTGTAATATGTACCCATAGTTCCAGCAAATGCTGCAAATAGCATCATACCTTCATAAGCAACAGTTTGTACGTTTGCTTGTCTACCAACACTAGCAGCCATAGCAGCTAATATTAAAGGAGTAGAGATACGTATAACAGAATTAAGGAAGCTAGCATTAAAGCATAGTTCAAATAAATTAGTTAATAAGTTCATTATGCTTCCTCCTTAGTTTGTAATTTCTTTTGTTTTTTTGCATTTTCAACAATAGCCTTCTTTTCTGGTTTAGAAAGTAGACTTCTAGCAGCAATCATGATTATTACAACTTGTTGTACGATATTAACAATTTCAATTGGAATACTTGAAGACATATTCAAGATATCAGCAGCTGTTCTAATATATGCTAAGAATGCTGCAGCAGGAATACAAAGTAATGGGTTGTTGCCAGCAAGACATGCAATCATAATACCATCCCAACCATAACCAGTTGATTTATCCCAATCCATTCTTCTATATACACCATTGATTTCAGCAGTAGCACCTATGCCACATAATAAGCCAGCAAGAATAGAGCCAACAATTATAACCTTACCAACGTTAATTCCTGAGAATTTAGCGAAGTTATTATTTTGACCAGCTGTTCTAGATTGATAACCAAAATTTGTCTTATATAAAATAAACCAAGTTACTACACTTAAAACAAGTGCTATTACAATACCTGCATGAACCTTTTGACCACCACCTTTTAATATAATGTTTAGTTTTGCAGTTTCAGCAATTGGTAAAGTTGCCTCAGTTGCGCAAGCAGGATCTCTCCAAGGACCACAAATTAAATAGTTACCTAACCAGTTAACTACATAGTTAAGCATTAGAGAAGATACAACGATATTAGCATTAAACTTCAACTTAAGAGTTGAAGGAATTAATAAAACAATTGTAGCGCCAATGCCACCTACTAAAGCAGCAACAATAAAATGTAATGGTGCAGGCAAAAATCCAGCTTTAGTACTTATAATTGAAGAAGCAAGTGCTCCAGCATAGAAAGCACCTTCAACTGCTAAGTTTGTAGTATTAGCTGAGAACAATACACATACTGCTAAAGATGCAAATAGTATTGGGCTCATTCTAATTAATAATTGATAGAATCTTCCTTGAGATGTTAATGGTGCACTGATAAATGTTAGAATATCTGTCAATGCATTTTCAGAACATAATAAAATCAACAAGAAACAAAATAGTATAGAAATAACCACCGCCAAAATAGCACGAATTAAGTTAAATCGTTTTTCAATTTGCGTGGTTGTTACATATCCTTTTTTATTTGCCACACTACTTTACCTCCTTATCAAAAATAACTTTTTCTATTTCTTCATCACTCATCTTCTTAACACCTAACATATATTCACCTAATACTTTTGGTGTAACATCTGTTAAGTCAGGGAAATAAGCAGCAATCTTTCCTTCATACATAACAATAATGCTGTCGGATACATTAATTAATTCATTTAAGTCAGCTGAGAAAAGAAGAATTGCTGAGTTAACATCGTCTCTTAAGTCAACAATCTTACGTCTAATTAAATCTGTGGCGCCTATATCGATACCTCTGGTAGGATGACTTGCTACAAGCAAACGTGGAGTAGACGAAAATTCACGAGCAGCAACTACTTTTTGCACATTGCCACCAGATAATGTCTTCACATAAGCATCAGGTCCATCACATTTAACAACGAAGTCTTTAATCAATTTTTCTGATTGTTCTTTTATAACTTTCTTATTTAATATTCCCTTATTTGAGAATGGTTTTTTAAAATAACGATCGGCAATTAAGTTTTCTTCAATAGATTGGTTTTTAGAAGCACCATATATTGTTCTATCTTCATGCATCATAGAGACACCTAAACCTCTTATTTGGTCGGTTCTCTTACCACCGATACTTGTACCATCTACATAAATAGAACCTTTTTGTAAAGGAATTAATCCACAAATAGTATTTGATAATTCTGTTTGACCATTACCTTCAACACCAGCAACACCAAGTATTTCTCCTTCTCTTATATCAAAAGAAATGCCATTAATCTTCTTAACACCATATTTATCAACGTGTTCAAGATTTCTAACACTTAATACAGTTTTACCTGGATTTGCTTTATTTTTATCAATATCAAACTTAACATCTCTACCAACCATCATCTTAGAAATATCTTGTATTGATACATCTTCAATCCTAGCATTACCTGTTACTTCACCAAGTCTTAATACAGTGATACAGTCACATATTTGTTTAACTTCTTGAAGTTTATGAGAAATAAATACTATTGTGAAACCTTTCTTCTTTAGATTTATTAATTGTTCAAATAATTCCTCTGTTTCTTGAGGCGTTAAAACAGCTGTTGGTTCATCCAATATTAAAACTTTTACACCACGAAGTAAAACTTTTAATATTTCTACTCTTTGTCTATAACCTACTGATAAATCTTTAACTAATGCTTTAGGATCAACTGGTAAATTATATTTAGCAGCAGTCTCATTAGTCATTTCAATGGCTCTTTTTTCATCATACACAATACCCTTAACAGGCTCAGCACCAAGAACCATATTTTCAGCAACAGTTAATTCTTCAACTAACATAAAGTGTTGGTGCACCATACCAATACCTAACTCTAAGGCATGGGTAGGATCGGTTATTTGCACTTCTTTACCTTCAAAAAGGATTCTTCCTTCTTCTGGTCTTTCGTGGCCAAACAACACTTTCATTAAAGTTGTTTTACCTGCACCATTTTCACCTACAAGGCCATGAATCTCCCCTTTACGGAGTTCAAGATTTACATCTTTGTTAGCAACGAAACCATTACTGTAAATCTTGGTAATGTTCTCCATTTTTAGGATTATATCGTTACTTATATTGTTATTTTCCATATCCATTCTCCGACATATTCTTAACATATAGAATAGCCCAAATGGGCTATTCTATTTTGAATTAAATTTTTATTAAATAAATACTATTGTGAATCGCCAGCGATAGTACCCTTAGCTAATTCAGCCTTAACGTATTCTTCAGTAGCACCAACTGCAGTACCTACTTCAATCTTACCAGCTGCTAAATCAGCAACGATTTCTTGATATTTAGCATAAACATCAGGCATACCTTCGATAACAACCTTCTTGAATGTATTAGATTCAACCATTGTTAAGTAACCTGAATCGAAATCAGCTGTTTCAGTGCTTCCCCAAACTATTGTGCCATCATAGATTGTGTATAAAGCATCTCTGATTTGGTAACCGAATTGTTTTACAGCAGAAGAAACTGTATATTCAGCTTGTTCTGGATGTGAAATTTCAAGTTGGCTAGAGTGGTCAGTATCAACACCGAAAGCATATGCTTTTTGGTTGTAAGCAGCTTCACAAACACCAAATGATGCAGGAGCACAAACACCGAATGATACATCAGCGCCCTTTTGGAAATGGTCTTCAGCTAATTCTCTAGCTTTACCAGTATTTTCCCAGTCACCAACATATGCATAGTAAACTTGCATTTCAGGATCAACATATTGAGCACCTTGGATATAACCAATTAGGAAGTCATCAATAGCAGTAACATGTCCGCCACCTACGAATGAGATAGCTTTTTCAGGATTAGCTAAACCTTCACCAGAAGTAGAGATTAATGCAGCTAATGCACCAGCAGCGAATGCTAATGAGTTTTGTTTACAGAAGTAAGCAGAAACATTTTTCTTAATTTCAGGATAAGTATCAAAATCAATTGTGCAGTCAAATGATAAGAACTTAACATCAGGGAAATCAAGAGCAGCTTGTTGGATGTATTCTTGCATATCCCAGTAACCTGCAACTACAACATCATATTTACCGCTTGAGCATAATTCAGCAAGTTGAGCTGTAGCATGAGATGTATCAAAGTTACATTCAAATGTTTCAACTGTAGAACCTGTATCTTCACAGAATTCTTGAATACCTTCATAAATCAAGTCTTCACAAGATAATGAACCTAATGTTTGTGAAACGAATTGTAAAATTCTTAATGGTTTTCCTGTTAAATCAGTTGTATCTTCTCCACCATCAGTGTCAGTGTCGCTACCATTGTCAGTATTTGAACAACCAACTAGAGTGAATGCAACTAAGATAGCAAGTAATAATGTGATAAATTTTTTCATTTTTTTACTAGTATATCTTCTTTTAAGATATCTTCCTTTCTTTCCTCGTAATGCTTTCCAATTATTATTAATTTTTATTTATTTTTTTGAGATAACTTTATTTTTCAAATTACTCTGCACTTGTAATAAGAGAAACTTGCCTTCAATATTAATAAATTAAATTTTATAAGAACTTAGAAAGCGGTTACAGGTTTTATTATATTAAATTTTTTTAATTATGAAACATTTATTTTTAAAATTTGTGAAAATTATGTGATAAATTTCTAAAATCTATGAATCTATTTTTTAATTGGTCTTATGATTAGAAAAAAAGAAATCAAGCAAATAATATTGTTATATAATTCTACTGATAGGAGAAAAAATAACATGGCAAATTTATTTGATAAGAAATGTATTATTGGTATGGTGCATACACCTGCACTTCCAGGAACAAAGAATTATGAAGGTGATATGAAGAAAGTTATTGATTGGGCTGTTAAAGACGCAAAAACATTAAGCGACGCTGGTGTTGATGCCTTAATAGTAGAAAACTTTAATGATTATCCAATGACTAACTATCTACAACTTGAACAAGTTGCTGCTTTAGCAGCTGTTGCTCAAGCAGTTAAAGAAGTAATTAATATTCCAATGGGAATTGATGCTGCTTTTACTGATACAAAAGCAAGTATCGCAATCGCTGTTGCTGTAGGAGCTGACTTCATCCGTGTTCCTGTATTTGTTGATACAGTAGTTACTGCTGATGGTATTGCATATCCAGCTGCCGGAGAAGCAATTCGTTACAGAAGAATGCTAGGTGGCGAAAATATTCAAATTCTAGCAGATATTCAAACTAAACATACTCATATGTTATCTAACGATGTTTCAATTGAAGAAAGTGCAGAACTAGCAGCTGAATCTGGTGCTGATGCAATTATTGTAACTGGTCAACATACTGGTGCTGCTACACCAATTGATACAATTGAAAGAGTTAGAAAAGTAGTTAATATTCCAGTAATGGTAGGTAGTGGTTTCTCTATTAAAAACGCTGAGGAACAACTTAAACTAATTGATGGTGCTATTGTTGGTTCAGCATTTAAAGTTGATGGCAAGATTTCTAATCCAATCGATTATGAAAAAACTGTTGCCATTATGACAAAGGTTAACGAAATACGTAGCAAACTATAAACTATCACTCATGTGGTAGTTTTTTAAAGGAGACCATATGTTACAAGCACATTTACAATTAGAAAAGATAAATGCTAAATATGCCATAATGCCAGGAGATCCTAAAAGAATTGATGTTATTAAAACTTTTTTAGATAATCCAAAAGAATTAATGTATAACAGAGAATTTAGGTCAGTAGAAGGTACATATAAAGGACTTCCTATTATTGCTGTTTCTACTGGTGTAGGGGGATCAAGTGCATCCTTAGCTGTTGAAGAATTACATAATCTAGGCGTTCATACAATGATTAGAGTTGGTTCGGCTGGTGCATATCAAAGCAATATTGATTTAGGTGATTTAATTATTGCTGAAGGAGCAATTATAGATGATGGTGTATCTAAAACATATATTGATACCATCTATCCAGCATGTCCTAACTCAGATTTATTATTTAAAATTATTGAAGTTTGTAAAGATCTAAACTATCCTTGTCATACAGGCGTAGTTCATTCTCACGAAACCTTCTACCATGATGATAATGTTAAACAAGAAGAAAAGTGGTCCAAACTTGGCGTATTAGGAGCTGACTTTGAATCCGCAGGATTATTTGTAGTAGGCAGAATTAGAGGTTGCCGATGTGCTTCCATATTAAATAATGTAGTACTCTATGGTCAAGATTCAGCTGACAGTGTTGCTGAATATGTAAATGGTGAAAGTAAAACTTCTATTGGCGAAAGAAAAGAAATAGAAGTAGCACTAGAAGCGATGTACCGCTTAGAAAACAATATATAGTTTATGAAAGATTGTTACATATTATTGATAACAATCTTTTTTTATAAGATTAATTCTCACCAATCATTAGAAAAATATCATTTAACCGATATCAACAATAAAAAAACACAAATGATAATTTTGTAATTCTTAAAACAAATCCATTATTTACAAGCCTGTTTAAA
>CAVCTP010000025.1:0-13309 GCA_963605145.1 Tannerellaceae bacterium | reverse complement strand
TCAAAAGAAAAACCTGTTTCCAGGTTATTCTTCATCTTCTTTTTCTTCTACATGTTCCATAACACTTATGGCAGATACTACACTTCCTTCTTCTGGCTTCATTAGTCTTACACCTTGTGTAGCACGACCCATAGTTGTTACTTTTGCTAGATGGATTCTAATAACAATTCCATCACTTGACATGATTAGACAATCTTCATCTCCTTGTACAGCTTTAAGGGCAACTAACTTACCAATCTTTTCATTGATATTAATTGTCTTAACACCCTTAGCACCACGAGATGTTTCACGATATTCATCAATTGGTGTTTGTTTACCATAACCATTTTCTGATACAACAAGAATCATCTTTCCTTCTTGGTCAGTACACATACCAATTACTTCACTATCGTCTACTGCCATACCTTTAACACCGCTGGCAGTTCTACCCATTTCTCTGACACCTCTTTCATCAAATCTAACAGCTTTACCATTTGCGGCTGCAATGATGATTTGTGATTTACCCATTGTAGGTTTAACTGCAACTAATTCATCATCTTCTTTTAATGAGATAGCAATCTTACCATTTTGTCTAATTGATTCAAATTCCTTAGCAGCAACACGTTTTACTAGACCCTTCTTAGTTACAAAGAATAAGTATCCTTCAATTTCACTATCTTTGTCTATTGGTACCATAGTCATGACTTTTTCATCTTTTTCTATATTGATGATATTAATCATTGGGATACCCTTAGCATTTCTTGATGCTTCTGGAATATTAAATCCTCTAATACGATATACCTTACCTTTATTAGTAAATACTAATAGATGGTCATGAGTTGAAAGAGTAATATTTTGACTAATTACATCATCTTCATTTAATACCATTCCCTTAACACCTCTACCACCACGATTTTGTAGTCGATAAGTATCAATAGGAAGACGTTTAACGTATCCTGAATTAGATAGAGAAATAATTACTTTATTTTCTGGTATTAAGTCTTCATCTAGAACATCAGTTTCAGCTTCTAAAATTTGGGTACGTCTTTTATCATTAAACTTATTCTTAATTTCTGTTAATTCATTTTTAACTATTTCAACAACACGAGAATGATTTGCGAGAATATCTTTTAAATCTTTGATTTCGATATATAAGTCTTTTAATTCTTGAAGTATCTTTTCTCTAGATAGACCAGTTAGTCTTCTAAGTTGCATACTTAATATTGCTTCACCTTGTGTATCATCAATATTAAATTCTTCAAAGAACTTATTTTTTGCTTCTAAATCATCTTTAGAACTCTTTATGATTTCAACAATACGGTCAATATTTTCAATAGCTGTTTTTAAACCTTCTAAGATATGAGCACGTTTTTCATCTTCATCTAAATCAAACTTTGTTCTTCTTCTAATTACTTCATATTGATGTTTAATATAACATTGAATTAATTCTTTTAATGATAGAAGCATTGGTTTATTATCAACAAGAACATTGTTGTTTATACCAAATGTTGCTTCAAGTGGTGATAATTTATAAAGTTGATTTAAGACAACTTCTGGTTGAATTCCAGATTTTAATTCAATTTCAATTCTGATACCATTTCTATCATTTGATAAATCTCTTAAGTCAACTATTCCTTGTACAGCTTTATCATTTACTAGTTCGGTAATTTTTTGACGTAAGGCAAGTTTATTGACAAGGTATGGAATTTCAGTAACAACCAAAAGGTGTTTACCATTTTTCATCTCTTCAATATCAACTTTTGATCTTACGACAATGGTTCCTCTACCTGTTTCATAGGCTTGTCTAATGCCGGATCTACCCATGATATAACCACCTGTTGGAAAGTCTGGACCAGGTATATATTCCATTAACTCAGTTGTTGAAATATCAGGATTATCCATAACCGCAATAATGCCATCAATTGTTTCACCTAGATTGTGGGTTGGCATATTAGTTGCCATACCTACTGCAATACCCATTGAACCATTAACTAATAAGTTAGGGAATCTTGATGGTAAGACAACTGGTTCTTTGTTTCTAGCATCATAGTTATCTTTAAAATCTATAGCATTTTTATTTATGTCTCGTAGTAACTCTAAAGATAGTTTAGTCATACGTGCTTCGGTATAACGCATTGCTGCTGCACCATCACCATCGACATTACCAAAGTTACCATGTCCATCTACTAGTGGATAACGGTAAGAAAACTTTTGAGCCATACGAACCATAGTGTCATAGATGGCAGTATCACCATGTGGGTGATATTTACCCATAACTTCACCAACAATGTTTGCTGATTTTACATGTGGTTTATCTGGTGTAAAGCCAGCCTTGTACATACCCCACATGATTCTTCTATGTACTGGTTTCATTCCATCTCTTACATCTGGTAAGGCACGGTCAATGATTACTGACATGGAATAACTTAAGAAGTCTTCTCTCATTTCAGAAGAGATATTGACATCTTTGATATTTCCGTGATTAAAAAATCTGTTATCTAGTTCTGCCATGAGTCCTCCTATACATCTAAGTTCTTAACAAAGTGGGCATTTTCAATAATGAAGTTCTTTCTAGGTTCAACTTCATCACCCATCAACATTGAGAATACTTTATCTGCATCAATAGCATCTTCAATAGTTACTCTCTTTAATGTTCTATGTTCTGGATCTAGGGTTGTTTCCCATAATTGTTGTGGGTCCATTTCACCTAATCCTTTGTATCTTTGTACATCATATTCAATATCACCAAAATCACGTTTTGCTAGTTCTAATTCTTCATCACTATAACAATAACGAATCATCTTTCCTTTAAATATTTTATATAGTGGTGGCATTGCTAGATATACATAGCCACCTTCAATTAATGGTTTAAAGAAACGATATAAGAAAGTAAGCATCAATGTTGAAATGTGTTGACCATCAACATCGGCATCGGTCATGATTACAATTTTGTGATATCTAAGTTTTGATACATCAACATCCGCACCAAAACCACAACCAAAGGCATTAATCATCATTCTTATTTCGGCATTATCAAAGATACGATGTTCTCTAGCTTTTTCAACGTTTAATATCTTTCCTCTTAAAGGTAATATTGCTTGAAACATTGAGTCCCTACCATCTTTTGCGGAACCACCAGCGGAATTACCTTCGACAATATATATTTCACAAATTGATGCATCAGTACTTGAACAATCTACTAATTTAGTTGGTAAATTTAATCCATCTAAACCATTCTTTCTTCTTGTTGCTTCTCTTGCTTTTTGGGCTGCAAGTCTTGCTTCTGATGCAGCCTTTGCTTTATTAATAATAATTTTTGCGATATCAGGATTTTCTAGGAAATATCTTTTTAAGAAATCACCAAATATTTTATTAACTACTGGTTTAACTTCCGCATTTCCGAGTTTTCCTTTTGTTTGTCCTTCATATTGAGGGTCAGGATGTTTAATAGAAATGATGGCAGTTAATCCTTCTTTTAAATCATCAATAGTTAATTTTTCATCATCATTTTTAAATAATTTATTATCTTTACCATAACTATTTACTACCCTAGATAATGTTTGTCTAAAACCATCTAGATGCATTCCTCCATCAGGTGTAAAGATATTATTACAGAAAGAATAAGCTTTCTCGGAATAGTTAGTATTATATTGAATAGATATTTCTACGGATATACCACTCTTATCATCATAGCCATCACAATATAAAATATCATCAAATAATTTTGTTTCACCTTCATTTAAGAATGCAACATATTCTTTAATACCACCTTCATAACAGAATTCAGTAGTACCTTTATGTTCATCTTCTTTATTCCAATTAAAGATAAATTTAATACCTTTATTTAAGAAGGCCATTTGTCTTAGACGATTAAATAAGGTGTCATAATCATAGATTGTTCCTTCTTTAAATATTTCATCATCGGCTTTAAATCTAACTAATGATCCTCTTTCACTAGCATCACAAGTTCCTATTTCTTTTAGAGGATGTTCAACTTTGCCACCATTAGAAAATCTAACAAAGTATTTTTTGCCATCTCTAAAGATTGTTACTTCTAGCCATTTTGATAAGGCATTAACAACAGAGGCACCAACACCATGTAGACCTCCAGAAACTTTATAAGCACCACCACCAAACTTACCTCCAGCATGTAGTACAGTAAAGATTGTTTCAACAGTAGATATTTTTGTTTTAGGGTGAATCTCGGTTGGCATACCACGACCATTATCTCTTACAGAAACTACATCATCTGAATCAACACTAATATCAATTTCTGAGGCATATCCGGCAAGAGCTTCATCAACTGCATTATCAACAATTTCCCATACTAGATGGTGTAGACCTGCAGAAGAAGTAGTACCAATATACATACCTGGTCTTTTTCTTACCGCTTCTAGACCTTCTAAGACCTGAATATCATCAGATGTATAGTTGTCATGTTGAATACTTGTATTAGACATCTTCTTCCTCCTTTAATTCAATCAATTTATATTTCTTAGTAATATTTATCTTATCTATATCAGTAGTAGTAATAATAATCTGAGCATTATCAGGTAAGATATCAATTAATCTTTCTTGATTATCTTTATCTAATTCTGACATAATGTCATCTAATAAAATAATTGGGGTAACTTTTGTATATTCTTCAATATATTTAATTAAGGCAAATTTAAAGGCAATTAATACCATTCTTTTTTGTCCTTGAG
The DNA here is from genome assembly GCA_963605145.1 of Tannerellaceae bacterium. Taxonomy (GTDB): domain Bacteria; phylum Bacillota_I; class Bacilli_A; order Erysipelotrichales; family Erysipelotrichaceae; genus Colivicinus. The sequence continues at coordinate 8,624 of CAVCTP010000025.1, read as the reverse complement.
ATGCAATATTATTTAAATTATCATCATCAATTAAGAAATAATAATTTTCTCTGTGTGGTCCTAGTGTTGCATAGTGATAATAATAATCATTAGTTAATGCATTATCTAAAGAATTTTTAATATCATCAATCTCACAACATTTCTTATAAATAATTTTTATCTTTGAATTACTATTAGATATTTTTTGATAGTAATCACTAATATATTGATTTATAAAATCTATAAATTTTGTTCTTTCATTAATTATTATTTGAATTTGGGGAACCATTGATTCATTAATAATATCTAATAATGTTTTATCAATTTCTAATTCTTTTAATAATTTATTTTTATCTTTTAATAAAGAATTATATTTTAGTTCAGCATATAGATATTGTTTATTAATCTTACCTATTTCTAAATCTAATATCTTTCTTCTTTCACTTGGGGGATCAGAGAATAATTGTAGGTCTGATGGTTTAAATAATATAGCATTCAATTTACCGATATATTCTGATGATCTTTTAACATGTTTATCATCTAAATATAATGATTTTTGTTTTTGATTAATTACAACTTTAAAATTATGTTCATCAGATTCTAATTCTATCTTTAAATATTCTGAATCTTTTTTAATTAAATCTATATCATTTAATGTTCTAAAGGATTTAGTATTAGAAACAACAATTATACTTTCTAAAATATTGGTTTTACCAATACCATTTTTGCCAATAATAATATTTAGATTAGGATCAAATTCAAAATAATTATTTGAATAATTACGATATTCATTTAGATGCAAGGATTTTACTAACATATAATATATTCCTTGCCTTTTATTTTTATTTGATCTCCCCTATATAATTTTCTTCCTCTTCTATTATCAAGTTCTTTATTTATTTCTACTTTTTCATTTAAAAGAAAGTATTTAGCTTCAGCCCCACTAGAAATTAAATCAACAATTTTAAGAAATTGTCCTAAAGTAATATATTCATCTCTAATTTCTACGTGTTTAATTTCCATAATCACCAATATTATAGCATTTTTGCGGTATATTTGCTTGTATATTAATAAATAAAAAAGGTGGAATACCACCTTTTAAAAATTAAAATTCTTCAAATTTGGCTTAAAATTGCCTTATATTTAAAAATTATATTTTATCGATATGTTCTAACAGGAGAAATTAGTTGAACTAAACTATTATTATTTTCATCAACAACAATCATTGGTTTTAATTCTCCTGAGAAGTTGATAGTAACATTTTCACATGATAATGCTTTTACTGCTTCAATTAAATATTTACCAGAACAAGATATTTCTAGTGGTTCACCTTCATAGTTGATAACATTAATTGTTTCAAAAGAAGAACCTATTTGATTAGCTGCAGTTAATTCAATCTTTTCATTATTAATTTTCATCTTAATAATATTTTTACCATCAGATTTGATAAAGGATGCTCTATCGATAGCATTGATTAATTCTCTAGAATTAACAGTTAGTTTTTGTGAGAAAGTTGAAGGAATTAATCTAGTTGTATCAGGGAATTGATCATCTAATAATCTTGTATCAATAATAGTATTGCCAAAGATAAATGATATCTTTTGATTATTAATAGAAATAGTCAATTCTTTTTCATTAGTTATTGAATGACAAATCTCTGATAAATATTTATTAGGAACAGTAATATCAAAATTTAAATCTGAATCTATATCAATTGTCTTAGATGCTAGACGGAATGAGTCGGTTGCATTGATATATAATTTCTTATCTTGTGCTCTAAAATTAACACCAGTTAATACAGGTCTAGTTTCTTTATCAGAACAAGCAAAGGATGTTTCATTAATTATTTGATTAAATAAATTACTATCAATTGTAAATGGACTATCATTATTAATATCAAAATTAATTTCTGGATAATCATTTACATTCATACCATTAATTTTAAATTCTGAAGACCCACCATAAATTTTAATTAAAGTTCCATCTATAATTTCAAAATTAATAAATTCACTATCAATCTTTCTAACTATTTCAATTAAATATTTAGCTTCTATTACTACTTCACCTTCGTCATTAATAACTAAAGTACTTAAATCATCATTATGAATAGTAGTTTTAATAGAAATATTAGAATCAGAAGATATTAATGTTAAACAATCAGAAGTTAAAACAATTTTAATTCCACATAAACATGGAAGTGGTGTTGTAGTAGATATAGCTCTATTAGAAATTGTAATAGCATCAAGAAATTCTTTTTTAGCGATTTTAAAATTCATGTGACTCTCCTTTTTAATATATTAAATAAAGTTATTATTATTAAGGTGTGGAAAGATGTGTATAAGTCATAAAAACCTTAATTTACAAGACTATTTTAACATTTATTGATATTGATAAAAATGTTAATAAAAGTGTTTATCTTTTTATATTTTTTTCTAATTCACTAACTGCCTTAGCATATAAAGGATCTGTTTTAACTAACTTTTCCACTTTTTCACAACTAGTGATAACAGTGGAATGATCTCTTTTACCAAATTCATAACCAATTTCTTTATATGAAGCATCTACTAGTTTTCGACATAGATACATAGCAATATGTCTAGCTGTAGCAATATTTTTAGTACGATTTGCGGATATTATTTGTTGTTTAGTTAATCCATAATAATCACATACTGCCTTTTTAATAATAGAAATACTTAATTCATTTCTATTATCTGGTATTTGATCTTTAAAAGCTTCAAAGACAAGTGGCAAGGTAATACGATTACTATTAGGGTCAGTAGGAAAGTTTATTGAATAGAAAAGAAGTCTAGTTACTGCACCTTTTAGGCTTCTGACATCATGAGAAAAGTTAGTTGCTAAATAACTAAGAACTTCATCATCAACATCATAATTACTAGAAAAGGAATTATTTTGAAATTCCATCTTTAAAATATTGATTGATGTTTCATATTCAGGTGTTTCAATATTAACAGTTAATCCTTGATTAAAACGAGAAATAATTCTATCTTCTAATCCTTTAATTTCTGAAGGAGTACGATCAGCTGTAACACATATTTGTTTTTTATTATTAGTAAGATTATTAAATACTGTAAAGAAGATTTCATGTGTCTTATCTTTACCCGCAATAAATTGAATATCATCAACTAATAATAAATCTAAATCATAAAAAGATTCTTTAAATTGGTCTAATTTATTTTCTTTAGAAGCTTTAGCAACACCTTCAACAAATTCAAGTCCACTAATTAAGGCAATTTTTTTATCAGGATATAAAGTTCTAACTTGATTACCAACAGCATTTAATAAATGAGTTTTACCTAAACCAGAATTACCATAGATAAATAGTGGATTATAAACCATACCAAGATTAGTAGCACAAGTAAGACAAGCAATATGAGCCTGAGAGTTAGATCTACCAACCACAAAGTTGGTAAATGTTTGATTAGAATCTATTTGATGGCTTGATAATAAGGAATTAAAATCATAATTATTTTTAGGAGCTTCAACTTCTTGAGAAATAGTGATTTTAACTCTTCTACCAATTACTTCTTCTAGACACGACGCAATTAATTCAGAATTTTGACTCATTATTGATAAATTAACAAAAGCAGGAGCTTTAATCTTTGCTTCCTGATCACTTAAGCTAACTAACTCAGATTTAAAATATGTCATTACAGTTTCAGGAACCTGATTTGATTCCCTAATTTTATCTAAAGTTTTTTGCCAAATATCGTTATAGTAATAATCAAAAGTTGTCATAATCTAAAGTCGAGCAAACTAATAATATCATTACTTTTCCACATTTTTATAAGCAATTTTAAGGGAGTTTTCCACATTCAACATCATAGAACAACAAAGTCATTATATTTATCAACATTATTTTGAGTTTTCCACATCTTTCCACATTTTTAATTTGTTGATAAATTGTGCATAACTTTTCCACAAAACTTTCCACTGTTATATCGTGTTGATAATTTTCAACTTTTAACATAATATTTAACACCTATATTCACAAAATAGCCTTATTTTAAAGGCTAATAATGATTTTTCCACTTTTCCACATTATGTTGAAAACTACAAAATGTGGATGTGGAAAATTAATTTTTATGTTTTCAACTTTCAACAATGATTTCAACATTACTTTTAACATATTAATCAATATATAATAGATATATATGGAAAAAACCCAAAAATGTATACTTACTAACATATGTCTAGTATATAAAGACAATCAAATATTAGTTTTAGACCGTAAAAAGAAAGATTGGCCAGGTTTAACTTTTCCTGGAGGACATGTGGAAAAGGATGAAGACTTTGTTAGTTCGGTGATTAGAGAGGTTAAAGAAGAAACGGGTTTAAAAATTAAAAAACCTATCTTATGTGGCATTGAAGAATTTAAAACAGAACAAGAAGATAGATATTTAATGTTTTACTATAAGACAAATAATTTCTCGGGAAAGATAAAATCTTCTAAAGAAGGAGAAGTTTTTTGGATTAATAGAAATGATTTAAATAAATATAAATTATCATTAGATTTAAAAAGAATTTTAAAGGTCATGGAATCTGATGAATTAAGTGAGATTATATATTATAAAAAGAATGATAAATGGTTATCTAAAATTGTATAAGGAGAGTTTATGTATAAAACAGAAGAATTATTAGATTTAGATCACACAATGGCAAAGGATTATTTAAGTGGTTTTGATTATCCTTGGAAGGCCCTATCTGGAATTGGTGATTTAATAAATGAATTAATTAAAACATTAGATAAAAATGAATATGTAGAAATTAAAGAAAATGTTTGGGCTCATAAAAGTGCCAAGATATATGAAAGTGCTTATATTGATGGACCATGTATCATAGGTGAAAATAGTGAAGTTAGACACTGTGCTTTTATTAGAGGTAAAGCATTAATTGGCAAAGATTGTGTTGTTGGTAATTCTTGTGAATTAAAGAATGTTATTTTATTTGATCACGTACAAGTTCCCCACTTTAACTATGTTGGTGATTCAATCTTAGGATATTACGCACATATGGGGGCTGGTTCTATTACCTCAAATGTTAGATCTGATAAGACATTAGTTAAAGTCCACGGCGAAGAGGACATTGAAACAGGACTTAAGAAGTTTGGTGCTATTGTAGGTGATTATGTTGAAGTAGGATGCAATGCCGTATTAAATCCTGGAACAGTTGTAGGAAGACATTCTATGATTTATCCAACTTCATGTGTTAGAGGTGTAATAAAAGAAAACAGTATCTATAAAGATACAAAGGAGATAATTGAAAGATGATTAAAGGTTTAATATTTGATTTAGATGGAACTTTAATTGATTCAATTGGTGATATTGCTTTTAGCGCAAATCTAACACTTAAAGAAAATGGCTATGAAACTAGAAGCGAAGACTTTGTTAGAATGGCCACTGGTAGAGGTTTTAAAAAATTAATTGCCGATATGCTTCCTGAAGGAAGCAGTGATGAACTAGTAGATGAAATAACTAAGAAGTTTGCGGTAAATTATGGAAATCATTATTGTGAAAGAACTAAAGCCTATGATGGTATCTATGATTTATTAAAAGCTTTACAAGATAAAGGTATTAAGTTGGCAGTCAATTCTAATAAAAAAGATGAAATGACTAAAAATTTAATGAAGAAGATATTCCCAGAAATTAATTTTTTAGAAGTAATTGGTGAAAGAGTTGGTATCGCTAATAAGCCAGATCCATATACTGCTTTAGAGATTGTATCTAAGATGGGTTTTGATATAAACGAAGTAATGTATGTAGGTGATTCAGAGGTAGATATTAATACCGCTAATAATGCTAAGTTAAAATCTATTGGTTGTCTTTGGGGCTTTAGAGATAGAGAAACATTAAATAAACAAGGTGCAACCTATATTGTAGATAAACCAAGTGATATATTGGAGATTGTTAAATGAATGCAACTATTCAAGAACTTATCGTAATGTCGTTTATTCCTTTAATTGTGAGTATCTTACTATACTTTGTTTTTAAAGGTAAGAAAATAAATTATTGGCTAAAACAAATAATTATTGGAATTGTCTTTGGCGCTATTGCGATTTTAGGAACAGAATGTGGTGTTCGCTTAGATGGAGCCATCATGAATGCCAGAGATGCAGCGCCACTTTGTGCTGCTATTATCTTTGGTGCGCCAGCTGGAATAATTGCCGGAATTATAGGTGGTGTAGAAAGATGGTTTGCCGTATCTTGGGGTGCTGGAACTTTCACAAGACTAGCATGCTCAATAGCAACTATATTTGCTGGTGTGTTTGGCGCAATATTAAAAAAATACATGTTTGATAACAAGATACCAAACTATGCATATGCCTTTATCATTGGTGCTGTTACTGAAACATTCCATATGATGTTAATCTTTATCACAAATAATAACAGTATCCAAGCAGCCTACAATCTTATTGAACAGATTGCCACTCCAATGATACTAGCAAACGCTATATCTTTAAGCGCAGCAGTATTTGTGGTTAATTTAATTGATCCTGAAGAAAGGTTTGAAAAGAAAGGTAGAATTACCCTTTCTCAACAATTTTTAAGAAATGTCTTTGCGGTTGTCATTATTGCTTTAATGGCAACATCATATTTTATATTTGCAACACAAAAAAAGATTACCACTGATAGAACAGAGAATATTTTAAGAACAAATATTCAAGATTTAAAGGATGATATTAATACTAAATCAAATAATAATCTATTAAAGATATGTCACAAAATTGAACAAGAATTAGAAGGTGAAGAATATTCTAAAGAATTATTAAATTCTTTATGTGAAGAATATGAAGTAGCAGAAATTAATATTATTAATAGTGAGGGTATTATAACTTATAGTACTTATGAGGATTTTGTTGGTTATGATATGTCACAAGGCACACAATCTAGTGAATTCTTATGTCTATTAAGTGGCACAGAAGAATACGCTCAATCATATCAAGCAATATCATATAATTCCAAATTATATAGAAAGTATGCTGGAGTTCCTTTAATTGATGGTGGCTTTGTTCAAGTTGGCTATTATGCCGAAGACTTCCAAAATGATTTGGCAGAACAAATAAAAAACATTGCCTCATTTAGACATATCGAAGAAGGTGGTGGTCTAGTTATTATTGATGGTTGGGACAAGATTGTTTCTGATAATAATGGTAGAGCTGGTGAATCAATTGATAATTTAGATGAACTTAAAGAAAACGATGATACTCCAGATAACACCTTATTAATAAATAAATTTGAGGGTGAAGATGTATATTATATGTACACCGAAACCGAAGGATATACCATCATAGCTTATATTCCTAAGGATAGCGCTAATCTATCAATGAATGTTTCGGTATGTATAAATATTTTCATGTTGGTGATTGTCTTTGCGATAATATTTACCCTTATTTATTTTTCAACTAAGATACTGGTTGTTGATAATATTCAAGATATTGATAATTCTTTACAAAATATTAGTGAAGGAAATTTAGATGTGGTTGTTGATATAAGGGCCAATCAAGAATTTGATTCCCTATCAACAAATATCAACACGACTGTTGATTCAATGAAGAACTTAATAAATGAAGCAAGTAAGCGTATTGATGATGAATTACAATATGCTAAAGACATACAAGAATCAGCTTTGCCTTCTAACTTTCCAGCTTTTCCAAATAGAAATGAATTTGATATCTATGCCACAATGAATCCTGCAAAACAAGTAGGCGGTGACTTCTATGACTTATATATGATAGATGATCATCATTTAGTCTTTGTAGTAGCGGATGTTGCGGGTAAAGGAATACCAGCAGCTTTATTTATGATGCGAGCTAAATCTATTTTGAAATCATATATGCAAGCAGGTGTTTCTGTAGCTGATACTTTCACAAATGCCAACTATACCCTAACCGAAGGAAATAGTGCTGATATGTTTGTAACAGCTTGGATGGGTATGCTTGATATTAAGACTGGTGAGTTACAATATGCCAATGCCGGACATAATAAACCATTAATAAAGAGAAAAGATGGCAATTATGAATATCTACAAGGTCCTCCTGGCTTTGTATTAGGTGGCTTAGAAGGAATGATATATAAGCAACAAACAGCAACCCTTTATCCTGGTGATGCCCTATTCTTATATACTGATGGTGTAGTTGAAGCAACTAATAATGATAAACAATTATATGGTGATGCTAGATTACATGAAGCCATCAATAAGCATAAAGATGAAGGTTGTGAACAATTAATTAATAGTATTCGTATTGATGTTGCAGAATTTGTTAAAGATGCAGCTCAATCCGATGATATAACAATGCTTTCTTTCGAGTTTTTTAAAAATGCTGATTGATAAATGATTTTTAATAAATTAAAATGTTGTTATTAATCACAGTGATAAGAAGAGTAAATTGATGTATCTATATAGAGAGTTCTAAATGGTGGAAATGAACAAGTAAGTCAATTGAATAAAGACTTGGAGTGAATCGCTAGTAGCGTTAAAACTAATGAAGGGCATATATTTTATATATATGAACTAAGGTGGTACCGCGTTAATTACGTCCTTAGATAAGGGCGTTTTTTATTTATAGGAGGAAACATGGAAAGAGAACTTAATGATCAACAATTAGTAAGAAGACAAAAAGCACAAGA
>CAVCTP010000024.1:0-13326 GCA_963605145.1 Tannerellaceae bacterium | reverse complement strand
ACATAAAAGTTTTTAGCCTTTAATTCTTCTTCAGCATCTTTATAATTTTCACCAACATAATTTTCTAATACCGAATATATACCACTAGAAACGGTTATTTTTACTTTTGTATTTATCTCTACTTCACTATCTACTTCTGGATAAACAGAAATAATTCGATCTTTTTCAACATAATCGGATAATTCATATTCAATTCTAGATTCATCTAATGATAATTTATTTTCCGTTAAGATATCTTTAGCTTCTAGAACAGTTAGATTTAAAATGTTAGGAACTTTTGTAATTTTAGCTTTTGGACCGATAATTCCCGCAAAGAATAAAACACCAAATAATAAAGATAAAGCAATTACACCTGTTAGAATAAGATAAAATACTTTAAAACCTTTTTTCTTAACAATTGTAGTTGTAGTGTTATTATCATCAGCAGCACGCATTGTTTTGTTTAAAATAACACTTTGATTATTAAAATTAATTGGTACATCAAATTTATGTTCTTCTTTTAAACAATCATTTAAATCTTGTAACATTAAAGCAATATTCTTATAACGATTATTTAAAGATTTAGCGGTTGCTAGAGTGATTATATTTTCGACAGATTGTGGGATTTGTGGATTAAAATCTCTAACTCTTGGGATTGTACCCTTTATATGCATTAAAGCTACTTGAACAGGTGTTTCTGCCTTATATGGAACATCACCAGTTAATAATTCATAAAATACAATGCCTAAAGAATAAATATCAGATTGCATGGTAGCTTGTTTACCTTTAGATAATTCCGGTGCTAAATAGTGAACCGAACCAATTACGGAATCTTTATGGGTTAATTGCATTGAACCATTGGCAATGGCAATACCAAAATCTGATAGTTTTATAGTTCCATCGGCTTTAATTAAGACATTTTGGGACTTTATATCTCTATGAATGATTCCTTTACGATGGGCTTCCATTAAAGCTCCCGCAAGTTGTTTCATCATCCATACAGCTTCTTTATAAGGTATAGCACCTCTTTTTTTAATTAATTGTTTTAAGGTATATCCTTTAACATATTCCATGACAATGTAGTGCTTATCGCCATCATCGCCAACATCATAAACATCAACAATATTTTCATGTGACAGTTTTGTAGTTGCCCCAGCTTCTCTTTTAAATCTTTCTAAAGCAACATCATCATCAGACATATCGGATTTTAAAATCTTAATTGCTACTTCACGATTAAGAATGGTATCCCATGCCAAATATACTTCGGCCATACCACCCCTACCTATTAATTTTGTTATTTGATATCTTTTTCCAATTAATTCAGACATATTAGTTCTTTACCAAAACAACCGTTATATTATCATAGCCACCATTTAATAAGGCATGATTTTTTAATTCAATAACCTTTTCATCAATCGAAATATCTCTATAGATAATATTCAACATTTCGCTTTCACTTAATAAACCATGTAATCCATCAGAACATATTACATAATAATCCATCTTATCAATAAGATTTATATCAGCCTTAACTTTGGAATATATACCCATGGCTTTAACTAAATAATGTTTTAATTCATGGTTTAAAGATTCTTCATAAGTAATCTTGCCATCATCTAACATCTTATTAACTAAAGAATGATCTCTAGTTAATTGAATGATTTTGCCATCTAAGCAACCATATACCCTAGAATCACCAACATTAAAAGTTAATGTTAGATCATCATGAATTAAAATACCTGTCATAGTAGTACCCATGCCACTATAGTTTTTATTACTTAATGATAAATCATAGATTAATCTATTTGCTTTATCAATATGATAATTTAAAAAATTTTTAATATCTTCAAGATTATTAAAAGGACCAGATTTCTCAAATATTGGTTTAAAATATTTAACTAATTCGCCAGATGCAACCTCACCTGCCAAACCCCCACCAATACCATCGGCAACAATAGCCAAAAAATCTCCATATTCATTTTTAATACTTAAATATGAATCTTCATTTTTTTCTCTTAATAATCCAACATCACTAATACAAGAATATTCCATATCTACTATTTTAAATTATTAGCCCTTAATTGGCCACAAGCAGCATCAATATCATCGCCCTTTTTCTGTCTTAATGTCACAGCAACCCCATTTTTCTTTAATAAATCATAAAAATGTAAAGCAGCTTCTTCACTAGAACTTTCAAAATCTTTCTCTTTAACATTGTTATAAGGAATTAAATTAATATAAGCATTTAATCCTTTTAATAAATTCTTAATTTCATCAGCTTCTTTTTTAGAATCGTTAACACCCTTTAATAATAAATATTCAAAGGTTAATCTTCTATTATTAGTCTTAGCGTATTCTTTTAATGCTTCAAATAATTTATCTAATGGATAAGCATTATTAATAGGCATTAATTTAGATCTTAATTCATCATTTGGCGCATGTAATGAAATTGCAAGATTATATTGCAGATTTTCCTTACCAAATCTAATAATTCCTGGTACCACACCACATGTAGATATAGAAATATGTCTAGAACCAATTTCTAAACCATATGGTGAATTAATAATTGATAAAGCTTTCATTACATTATCATAATTATCAAATGGTTCACCTGTTCCCATAACAACAATATTGCCAAGTCTAGCATTTGTTTCATCTAATATCTTTTGAATAGTTAAGGCTTGAGCAACTATTTCGCCAGTACTTAAATCTCTTTGTTTCTTTAATAAACCCGAAGCACAGAATGTACAGCCCATATTACAACCAACTTGTGAAGATAAACAAGCACTATAACCATATTCAAATACCATCAATACTGATTCAACTAAGCAACCATCATTTAAAGAAAATAAGAACTTTTGCGTACCATCTTTAGATATTTGTCTATCTTTAATATTTAATGTTTCGATTACAAAATCCTCATTAAGTTTATTTTGTAAGTCCTTAGATATATCAGACATTTCAAAAAAAGACATAACTCTTTTTTCATATAACCATTTAAATATTTGTTTTGCCCTAAAGGGTTTTAAATTAATATCTATTAAATATTGTTCTAAATCTTGTAAATTTAAATCATATATTGATTTCATTATTTAACCTTCCTTAATTTTGCGTAATAGAAACAATCACCCATATCATTTATGATTGTATCTTCTTCTAATAATAGATAATCCTCATTACTTGATAAAAACTTTCTTATTAATTTAACATTCTCTTTTTTATTTAAAGTACAAGTTGAATATAATAAGATACCATCAACATTTAATAGTTTAGAAACACTATTAATAAGATTCAGTTGTAATACTTCTAAACTATCTAAATCTGAAGGCTTAATATGAAACTTTAAATCTGGTTTTCTACCTATTACACCTAAGCCACTACATGGAGCATCTAATAATATACGATCAAATTTAATATCAATATTATCTTTAATTAATGTTCCATCTAAATTAAGATAATGTATACCTTCATATCCTAATCTATCAGCCATCTTTTTAATTAATTCTACGCGGTGTTCATGTATATCATTGGCATATGCATTATTAGGATTAATGACATCTAAACAATTAAATAATTTAGACCCAGGGGCGCAACATACATCCAATAAAGTATTATCCTTTTGTAGATCTAAATGTTTATATAAATTAGCACTATTATAATCTTGAATATAGAAATAACCTTTTTTATATTCTGCACTATGAATTAAATTATCATTTGAGGTAAACAAATCATCATCAATAATTTCAATATTTAAATCTTTCAAATCCTCATAATTACATTTATTCTTATTTATACGGTAATATACCTTAGGTATTTTTTGATAGATATTTAATATTTTAAGTAATGATTCCTCATCGTATTGACTATTTAATAAGTTATATAGCCATTGTGGTAAACAATATTTAACATAAGCAATATTTGTATTCTTTAAAGCTTTAATCTTATGTAATATAGCATTCACAAAGGCTTTATCATATTTATTCTTACATAAATTAACATATTCATTATTAACTACATAATCTTTTTCTTTTAAAGCAAATCTTTCATATAAAGCCATAGCCAAAATAAGTTTTAATCTTAAATCAGTATTCGCATCAATATCATTTTCTATTTGATAGATTAAAAATTCATATTTTCTTAAAACACCATTTATTAGATTTGTAGTAAAAGCTCTTTGAATTGGTTCTAATTTATTTAATTCTTGACGCATTAAAAGATTAGAATAAGATTCATCTTTAATAGTTTTATATAAAACATCTAATGCAACCTGTCTTTGACTTATCATGGTAAATATAGTGGATCTATGTCTACTTTAATATGTGACATATTTTTATTTTTTAAGTATTCATCAATTATTATATGCAAATTATTTAATAAAGGTATTAAATCTTTGCCACTAATTAGAATACGATAACGTTCTTTTCTTTGAATTTTGCTTAATTGTACTGGCTTATATTTCTTACATTCCAAATCATTTAACTTATTATCTAAATAATTAACTGATTTATTTAATCTATCAATATTTTCATCACTTAATAATATTTCAATAATATGGGAATAAGGTGGATATTTAGTTTTATTACGATAATTCATCTCAATATTATAGAAATAGTTATAATCTTGATTTAATACGGCTTTTATTGCATAGTGTTCAACATTAAAGGCTTGTATTATTACCTTTCCTTCTTCATCGGCTCTACCGGATCTACCAGATGCTTGCATTAATAAATCAAAGGTCATCTTAGCGGAATTATAATCTTGATGCATTAGTCCAGCATCTGCATTTAAAATACCAACTAATGTAACATCAGGGTAATCTAAACCTTTGGCAATCATTTGTGTACCAATTAAAATATCAATATTATGTTTACCAAAATCATCTAATATTCTTTGATGGGCACCTTTTTTACTAACACTATCCCTATCCATTCTATCTATCTTGGCATTAGGGAATAATTTATGTAATTCTTCTTCAACCTTTTTAGTACCAAAGCCATAATAAATTAAATTATCACTCTTGCATGATGGACAATATTTAGGAACTTTATATGTCCTAGAACATTGATGACATTTTAAAACATTTTCATCTTTATGATAATTAAGCGGAATATCGCAATCTTGACACATCAATGTAGTGCCACAGCTTCCACACTTAATAATTGGACTATATCCTCTTCTATTTAATAAAATAATCACCTGTTTATTATTGTTTAAAGTATTATTTATCTCTCCATATAAAGGTTTAGAAATAATATAAGAATCCTTTTGTTTAATTCTTTTTGTCAAATCAACTATTTGAATTTGAGGTAACTTTAAATTTATTCGATGTTCTAGTTTTAATAATTGATAATCATCCTTTAAAGCATGTGAATAAGAATCTAGACTTGGTGTAGCACTGGCAAGTAATACCTTGCCATTAAAATCTATTGCCCTTTTTATAGCCACATTTTTAGCGTGATATGTAGGAACATTATCCTGTTTATATGATTGATCATGTTCTTCATCAATAATAATTAAACCTAAATCATGAAATGGTAAAAAGATAGCAGATCTCGTGCCAACGACAATCTTAACTTCTTTATTCTTAATACGTTTATATTGTTCATATCTTTCTTGATCTGATAGTTCCGAATGATAAAATACGACATCTTCAAATCTTTGCTTTACCCTTTCAATCATTTGGGGAGTTAATGAAATTTCGGGAACTAATATCAATACTTCTTTATTTAAATTTAGATAATATCTAGCAAGATGCAAATAAACTTCTGTCTTACCTGAACCTGTTACACCAAATAAAAGTGAAACCATTTTATCTGTTTCAATAACTTTTTTATAAACATATTCTTGATCACTTGTTAATTGTTTAAAAGCAGTCTTATCAATTAATTTATTCTTATATGTTGCTTCTATAAAATATTCTTCTATTGCACCCTTTTCTATTAATTTATTAATTATTGAAGTACTATATTTTCTAGCCTCGCTACTTAAAATACCATCATATAATTTGTTATAAATTTCTAATTGTTTACTTGTAAGATTAAAATCACCATCTATTTTTCTAATCTTTCTAATTGTTTTAGCTTTAGATGTATTTTTACTAGTTTTTAATACTTTAGGCAGCATTGTATTAATACAACTAATCAAAGGCGATAAAGTCGTTCTAGAAAGCCAAAAAGCTAGTTCATATTGTTGTTTAGATAAGATAGGTTCATCATCTAATGGTTCTATAATTTCTTTTAATTTATAACCTTTTTGCTTTTCATATTCTTCTTTATTTAAATCAGTATAGGTGCAATTTATACATAAAGCCGTTGTATATGAGCCAGCAAAAGATACTTTTACTCTGACATATTTTTCAATATATTTGTCATAACAATAAGTAAAAGGATAATTAATATTTAATGAAGCATTAGTTACATAAACTTCTACTAAAAACATAATTACATTATATCTAAAAAAGAAGCATTTAATGCTTCTTAACTATCTACATACAAATAAACTAATTGCAATTAATAATTGACCAATGTAATAAAGTGACAAATTGGTGATTCGCATTGAAAATCTAGTTTTGTTTGTAAAGGTATTTAATATTAAGACAATATCAGATATTAAGAATAATAGTGCTCCTAAAGCATATAAGAAAGTAAATAAACTAATATTATTAATAAAATTAATTAAGGCAAAACAAGTCATTAAAGTAACAGCACCAATATAAAATATACCAAATATCTTAAATGCCATCTTTGCTTCGATTTGTTTAAATATCCATATTAATAATAGTGCAGAAGCAATAATGCCAATAATTATTGATAACAAAGTATTTGAACTTAAATTATATAAAGGTACTAAATACATCAAATGACCAGTAAAGAAGATTAATATACCAGTTAAGAATATCTTGGAACCAATCTTATCTAATACAAATCTTAGATTTAAAAAGAAATCACCTAAAGCACCAAAGCATAGTCCTAAAACAATATATTTTGAAACTAATGGGTTTTGACAATATTTACTAGTAATTAAACTTATAATCACAAAGATAATTGAAGCACTTGTTTTTAATAATAAGGCAGCTAAATATTTTTTCTTATGTTCAACAATAATAAAGAATGCTTGTAAGATTATGCCAATGATTGCTAGTAAAAGTATTTTTGTCATTAACCAATTGCCCCTTCCATATTTATCTTTAATAATTGATTAAGTTCAACAGCATATTCCATAGGTAGTTCTCTAGTAAATGGTTCAATAAAGCCTAGAATTATCATTTGTGTTGCATCTTCTTTTGATATTCCTCTAGACATTAAATAGAATAATTGTTCTTCTGATATCTTAGAAACAGTTGCTTCATGTTCAATTGTAGAAGTATTATTTGAAATAATATTTGTTGGAATAGTATCAGAACTAGATTGATCATCTAAAATTAAGGTATCACATTCTACCTTTGCTTTAGAATGTAAAGCATTCTTGCCAATAGAAACAGTACCACGATAATTTACTTTGCCACCAGCTCTAGATAAAGATTTAGAGATAATTGTAGAAGAAGTATTTTCAGCTAAATGAATCATCTTAGCGCCAGCATCTTGGATTTGATTATGAGATCCTACTGCTATTGATATACAAATACCTTTAGCATTTTTGCCTGCAAGGATACATGCAGGATATTTCATATTGATATGAGAGCCAATATTACCATCAATCCATTCCATAATGCCATTTTCTTCAACATAAGTTCTCTTTGTAACTAAATTTAATATATTAGGAGACCAGTTTTGAACAGTAGAATAACGACATTTAGCATTCTTTTTAACATATATTTCCACAACTGCAGCATGTAAAGAATCATTAGAATATTTAGGTGCAGTACAACCTTCAACATAATGTAAATCAGCACCTTCGTCACATATTATCAATGTTCTTTCAAATTGACCCATTTGTTGGGAATTAATTCTAAAGTAAGATTGTAATGGTTTTTCTAATTTAACACCTTTTGGTACATAGATAAATGAACCGCCAGACCAAACGGCAGTATTTAAAGCTGCAAACTTGTTATCAGCATAAGATACAACCTTGCCAAAATATTCTTTAAATATCTCAGGACATTTCTTTAAAGCTGTATCAGTATCATAGAAAATAACACCCTTTTCTTCTACTTCAGATAACATATTATGATAAACAACTTCTGATTCATATTGGGTAGAAACACCAGCTAAGAACTTTTGTTCTGATTCAGGAATCTTTAATTTTTCAAAGGTATTCTTAATAGTTTCGGGAACATTATTCCAATCTTTTTCTACCTTTGCACTTGGTTTTTTATAATAAACAAAATCATTAAAATCAATATTACTTAAATCTGGTCCCCATTTAGGTAAAGGTAGTTCAAGGAATTTTTGATAAGCCTTAAGTCTTATCTCTAACATCCATTCTGGTTCATTTTTAGCCTTAGAAATTTCTCTAATTACTTCTTCTGATAAGCCCTTACCAGTATTAAAAATTGTGACATCTTCATCTTTGAAGTCATATTTATAATCATCTTGAGATTTTAAAATATCTTTATTATCGTTCATATTCATTTATTAACTCTTCTATGGCATGTATGCCTATAGTCCCACATTTAATTCTATTTGCTTGCTTGTATAAAGTATCAAAACAATTAGCTTCTTCTAATGTATCTTCATCAAATGGTTTTTCATCAATCATCTTATAATATTCATTTATTATCTTTTTTGCTTCAATAAATGATTTGCCAATTACTAAATCACACATTATATCAGTTGAAGAAGTAGATATTGTACATGCAACACCATCAAACTTGCAATCAACAATAACTCCATTTTCCGCAAGCATATAGACCGTAATATCATCGATACAAGATTCAGAAGCATTGTGTACTGACTTATATCTATCATCATTAATTGCTTTCTTATTGTTAGGATTAGAATAATGATCTAACATTATTTCTCTTTTAATTTCATTGTCCATCATAATATTGACTCCACACACTTTTCTAGTGTTGTTTGCTTAATAATATTAATAAAATAATCTATTTCATCTTTAGTATTATAAAAATACATTGATGCCCTAATTGTTTCATTAGTCTTAATAATATTGTTTAAAATCTTTGCACAATGGTTTCCAGTTCTAACAGCAATATTATTTACATTAAAATATGAAGCAGCATCTTGAGCAAATATTCCCTTAACATTAAAGGTAACAATACCATTTTGAGAACCTTTATTATATATTTCAACATTATCTAATTTAGATAATTGTTCAAAGAAATATTCACTTAACTGCTTACAATATTCTTCGATATTATCCATACCAATAGATTCTAAATATTTAATTGCTGAGGCTAGTCCTAATACACCTTCAATATTAGGTGTACCAGCTTCGAATACTTCCGGAACTTCTTTTAATATTACATTGCCATCTTTATCAAATCTAGCATTTGCCCCACCACCTAAATTGATAGGATCCATCTTCTTTAATAAATCTAACTTGCCATATAAAACACCAATTCCGGCAGGACCACACATTTTATGTGAAGAAAATGATAAGAAATCAATATCCATATCTTTAACATCAATCTTTAAATGTGGTACAGATTGAGCACCATCCACACTTACTATTGCCCCATTTTCATGTGCTATGTTACATATCTCTTTAATAGGATTAACATATCCTAATACATTAGATACATGGGTAATGGCAACCATCTTAACTTTATTATCAATAAAACACTTTTTATATTCTTCTATATTAAATGTTCCATCTTCGTTTAAAGGAATATATTTAATAATCGCACCTGTTAATTTTGCGACCTTAAACCAAGGAAGAATATTAGAGGCATGTTCTAGATATGACGTTAAAATAACATCATCTTTTTTTAAATGTTTTAAAGCATATCCATAAGCAACTAAATTTAAAGAAGCAGTTGCCCCACTAGTAAAGACAATTTCTAAATTACTATCAGCATTAATAAATTCTTTTACTACATTTCTAGTATCATCATATTTAGAAGAAATAAGATGCGATAGATTATAATCGCCTCTATGAATTGATGTATTTGTATTAGTGTAATAATCATTAACTGTATCAATAACAACTTGTGGCTTAAAACTAGTTGCTGCTGAATCAAAATATATCAAATTAGGATTATTAGAAAACATTGGAAAATCATTTCTAACCTTATTTACATCGAACATATTTCATCCACCTTTCTAAGAGCCTTTTCTTGTATTGCAGCTCCATCGCTAAAACGTGAATAAAATTTATCATTAGGCATTAAATATGATTTCAATACCAAATTCAAAGCTTCTTTCTTATTTAATCCTCTAGAATTCATATAAAATAAAATTTCTTCATCAATTGTTCCAGAAGATAAAGAATGTGATGCTTCAACATCATTTTCATCAATATTTAATACTGGTAATACCTTAGCTTTTTTAGGATTATCCATTGTTAAACAATTAGTTTTTTGATGGCAAGCACTTCTTTTAGCACCTTTAACTATTGTTCCAATACAATCTAAAGTAAATATTGCAGAATCTAGACAAACAATATTATTTCTAATATCAACAGTAGAATCTGATTCTCTATTATATAAATCAAAAGTTATATTCTTTTCATTAATACCTAATATAGTAGCTGTTACATCTAATTTACTATTAGCATTTACATCTATCTTGGTATTTTGTTTTAAATTATATTCATCTAATAATAGATAATTTATATCAACATTGCTATTGTTAACTACACCAGTTTCATTGATATTAATTTCACCATCATAGTCACAGAATATTAAAACGGAATATGTATCATTATTAAAATCATATTCAATATTTATATCCTTATTATTTAAGATAATAGTTTCTGATTTATTTATCTTTACTAAACTATCATCACAAATTCTAATACTAGACATTTGCACCTCTTGGATTTCTAGCACATGTGCCAAGTGAATATACTAATGGTTTATTTTCTTTCATTGGTTCAATCTTTAATTCATCATATAACCAATCATAACCATCAGCATCAATCTTATATACAAGTTCATTATCACCTTCAATAACAATCTTGCCATCTACTATGACATGAGCATGTGTTGGTTGAACTAAAGTAAAGAATCTTTCATAATGTGATACAACAATTAAACCTAAATTAGATTTTTGCTTTAATTCTAAAATAGCATCAGATACTAGTTTTATAGCATCAACATCCAAACCTGAATCAATTTCATCTAACATAGCAATCTTAGGATTAAGCATCATCATTTGTAAGATTTCATTTCTCTTTTTCTCTCCTCCAGAGAAACCATCATTAACAAATCTATGTGCAAGATCTTCTTTCATTTTTAATTTGCTTATATTAGTTTCTATTTCTTTAATAAATTTAAATAAGGAAATGTTCTTATCTAATCTAGCATTAATTGCTGCCCTTAAAAAATCTGAATTTGTTACACCAGAAATTTCTTTAGGATATTGCATTGCTAAGAATAAACCTTTTTTGCTTCTTTCATCTACAGACATCTTTAAAACATCTTCATCATTAAAAAGAATTGAACCAGATGTAACAGTATAATTTGGATGACCCATAATGGCATTTAATAAAGTAGATTTGCCATTACCATTAGGACCCATGATGGCATGAATCTCACCTTCATTAACTGTTAAGTTAATTCCCTTTAATATTTGTTTATCTCCAACTGAGACATGTAAGTCGTTAATCTTTAATGTATTCATATTTTTTTACTCCAAATAGATTATAACACCCATCTAAATAAGTGTTAGATTTACTATCTGAATATGTGAAATTTAAGTGAAATTAAACTTCTATAAATTGTATATATGTAGCAAAATGGTTATAATTATTAAATGTTTGGAGGATTTTACATGAACTTTAAGGAATTTATAAAGAAATATTGGTTCGTGGTTCTTGTAGGTATTGTATTAATTGCCTTTATCGGTATCTATACCGCAGATTCACTTAAAAACCGTGAAAAAACAGTACAAAGTAAACAAGTAGATGGTAAATATGTAGTTTATTCAGTAGATGGAACAGATGTATATGCAGATGATTTCTTTGATACACTATATAACCAACAAAATGGTATGAGCGATACATTTAAACAATTTGAAAGAAAGATTGTTAATGCCGCTTATGAAACAGATGATGATATGTCTACTCTTGCTTCATCTTATGCAAGTGGTGCATACCAATATTATGGTGAAGATTATATTAAGAGTGTTTTACAACAAAATGGTTATACAGGCGATGCAGAATCTTTAAAAGATTATTACATTGATATCTTAAAAGAAGAGAAATTATATAAGGATTATTTAAAAGCAAATGAAGCTGATTTATTTACTCCTTATGTAGAAGATGAATCACCTAGATTAATTAAACAAATTCTTGTAAAGGTTGAAGACGTTACAAGCAGCACAGATGAAAATGGTAATACTGTTTATACAGCTAATCCAACTGATGAAGAAAAAGCTAAGTTAGAAGAAGTACTAGAAGCATTAAAAGAAGAAGACTTCGATAATGTTCAAAGCGAATATAACGAAGATGGTACTAATAATGCTTACTTCTTATCTAATTCAACTTCAAGTAGTTATTATGCTATATTCTCAGAAACAGGTTTAGCACTTAGTGATGGCGAAACTTCTGAAGTGGTTACTTCATCTGCTGGTTATCATATTTTAATGAATGTTGGTAGTTCAATTGATGATTTAATTGATTCTGAAGATTTCTTAGAAGAAATTCAAAATACTTATCCAACAAGTTTCTTAAAAGCAATACTAGAAAAAGCTGATGAACTTGGCTTTGAAATTGTTGATGAAAGTTTCCAAGAAATGATTAATAACCAATTAGAAAGTGAGGAAGAAGAATAATGAAAAAAGTTATTACCTTATTATTTGCCCTATTACTTTTAGTAGGATGTTCTTCTAAAGGTTATTCAAAATTATCAGATGGAAGCGAAGTTATTTTCACTGGACCAAATAACGAAAGTTTCACAAAAAATGATTTATATGAATCATTAAAAATATCTTCTGTTGATGCAGTTGAAAATGATATTTTAGATAAGATTGCTGAATCTGAAGAATTAGATTTAACTGATGTAGAAGCTGAAGCAGATGAATTAGTAGAAATGTATCAACAATTAGGTTATGAAACATATATTATTCAATATTATGGTTCAATTGAAGCATTTAAAAAGTACTATATTTCTTCAGGAATTCTTACTTTATTAACTAATTTATATGTTGAAGAAAATTATGAAATATTCAAAGCAGACGATAAACCAGTTAAGATGAAGATGGCTAACTTTGAAACAGAAGAGATTGC
>CAVCTP010000023.1:0-14242 GCA_963605145.1 Tannerellaceae bacterium | reverse complement strand
TGTTATCTTTTTGGCTCTTATGCCAAGGGTAAAGCAACAGATACTAGTGATGTTGATTTGCTTGTTTCTACTTCTGTTTCTGGACTAAGTTTTTATGGTTTAGTAGAACAACTTCGTGAAGAGCTAAAGAAGAAAGTTGATGTACTAAATCTTGAACAATTAAATAATAATCTTGAACTTACGAATGAGATTTTAAAGGACGGAATAAAAATTTATGGATAATACAAAAATAGACTCGTATTATGTAGAAAAAATAATTGCTGATCTTGAATTTATTATTGCCCATACAAAAGATTATTCAAAGGAACAATTAGAAAATGAAGAAGTTCTACTTGATTCTGTTATGTTTAGATTAATTCAAATTTCTGAAAATTCTGGTAAACTTACAAATGATTTTAAACAGCAACATTCGTCAATTCCTTGGCGAGATATAAAAGGACTTCGAAATAGAATTGTTCATCAATATGGTTCGGTAGATACCTCAATTGTTTATAGCACTGTTAAAAAGGATGTTCCAGAACTACTAAATATACTTAAGGATTTGTAAAAAACAAATTTATAATAATTGCCTATAGAATGGAATAAATAATTGGATTTATTCGAAATATAGGTTTTATTTTATATATTAGAAGTTAAATGTCGTTTCTTAAACGACCATAAGAAATAATTAATATTTATACTGAAGATAGATAGTAGTAAATTATAAGTCTAAATTTAGGAGGAAATATGTTAGGGGCAATATTAGGAGATATTATAGGTAGCAGATTTGAATTTGATAGAGGTGGTAAAACAAAGGAATTTGAGTTATTTACTAATGATTGTAGTTATACTGACGATACTGTCATGACTATTGCTGTGGCTGATGCTTTGACAAGTAGTCAAGATATTAGTGAAGAAGAATTAAAAAATAATCTAATTAAATCTATGCAATATTGGGGAAAGAGATATCCCTATGCTGGCTATGGTTCTAGTTTTATCTATTGGTTAGATAATCCTATACCTTATGAATCTTATGGTAATGGTAGTGCGATGAGAGTTTCATCAGTTGGATGGTTATATAAAACAATAGAAGAAACTAGAAAGGTTGCTAGATTCTCAGCTGAAGTGTCACACAATCATATAGAAGGTATTAAGGGCGCAGAATGCACCGCAAGTGTAATCTATCTAGCAAGAACAAAGCATAGCAAAGATGAAATTAAAGAATATATCGATAAGGAATTTGGCTATGATTATAACGAATCATTGAAGGAAATGAGACAAAGACACGAACATATAGAAACATGTATGGATTCTTTGCCTAAGGCTTTACGTAGTTTCTTTGATGGCGAATCTTATGAAGATGTAATTAGAAATGCGATTAGTTTAGGTGGAGACACTGATACACTTGCAGCGATTGCGGGTGCTATGGGAGAGGCTTATTATGGCATACCTGATGATATTAAAAATGAGGGAATGAAATTTATTCCAAATGAATTTATAGAAGTTATTAATAGATTTGAAAAGAAGAAATTATAAAATAAATTTAAAGGAAAGAGGAAGAATAATGGGAACAATTAAAACTAAAGGATATGCGCAAAAGGATGTCTGTGCTGATCTAACAGAATATGATATTGCTTTTAAGGCTAAGGAAACTAGTAATGATAAATGTATCAAAAAGATACAGGAAGAATGTGAAAAGTTTTTAGAGGAAATTAAGAAAATTGGTATTGAAATGAAGGATGTTCATTTAGAGGATGATAATCTTTCAGAAGAATATGAAAATCGTAATGAAAGAAGAATAACATACAAGTGTGCTGAAAGAAGAATATCTTTTAAATCACAATTTAATATGGATTTAAGTAATAATATTCAAGAGATTATTGCCAATAATAATTTAAATGTTAGATATAGTACTTCATATATTATTTCTAATGTTGATGAAATTCACAAGGAATTGTTAAAGCAGGCTGTTATAAATTCTAAACAAAAGGCAGAAATAATTGCTGAAACTAATAATCAAGTTATTAAGGGTATAGAAAATGTAAGTGATGAAAATTATGACGAACAACTAATATTGGAAAAAGGTTCTTATGGATTAAGCAATGCAAGATGTGTGAATATGTTAAGTAGTGAAATATCTGCCAAGGAAAGAACTGAAACTGAAGAAATATATGTTACTTGGATAGTTGAATAAAAAATGTATTCCAACAAAACATCCTTTTAATGCTAGAATTATAGGGTATGTTGAAAAGATTTATTAGTTACTATAAACCATATAAGAAATTATTTATTGCTGATATGTTGGCATCTTTGTTGATATCTTTAACAGGGATGATTTATCCAATTATCACTAGAAAAATGTTGAATGATTTTATTCCTAATCAAAAGCAAGAATTAATAATTAGATTTGGTGTTGTTTTATTTGTTATTTACTTGTTGAGATATGCTTTAAGATTCTTTGTGCAATATTATGGTCATATGATGGGTGCTTATATTCAAGCCGATATGCGTAGGGACTTATTTAATAAATTAGAAAGATTACCATTTTCTTATTATGACAATAATGAAACAGGAAGAATAATGACACGTATGACTTCGGATTTATTTTCTATCTGTGAGTTAGCGCATCATGGTCCTGAGAATATCTTCATGTCAACAATCATGCTTGTTTTATCTTTCATATATTTATCAACAATCAGTTTAAAGCTTACACTCATTATCTTTTCTTGTGTTCCTTTATTATTTTTTATTTCTTTAAAATTAAGAAAGAAAAGAGAAGAGGCTTCAAGAAATTCACAAAAATATATTTCCGAAATAAACAATAATACCCAATCTTCTATATCGGGTATTAGAGTAACTAAGGCTTTCAATAATTCTCAAAAGGAATTAGAAAAGTTTGATGTTAATAACAAGCATTTTGTTGAGGCTAGAAGAAATCATTATAAATATTTTGCTTTATATAATTCTAGTACTACTTTTATTACGGATATCTTTAATGTTGTTTGTTTAATTGCTGGAGGTATATTCTTATTTAATAATGAGATAAACTTTGGTGATTATTCTACTTTTATTGTTTCAATTAATTTATTTATTAATCCTATTAATACCCTTGTCAATTTCTCAGAACAACTACAAGAAGGTACAACGGGTTTTGAAAGATTTATTGAAATAATGGATCAAAAGGAAGAAGAAGATAAGGTTGGTGCTAAGAGTTATAAGAATTTAAATGGTGATATAGAATTTAAAAATGTTACTTTCTCATATGTTAAGGATGAAGAAAAGGAAGTTTTAGATGATGTATCATTTATTGTTAAAAAGGGTAGTACAGTTGCTTTAGTTGGACCAAGTGGTGGTGGTAAGACTACTATATGTCACTTACTTCCAAGATTTTATAATGTTGATGCTGGTGAAATATTAATTGATAATAAGAACATTAATGATATAACCATGAAATCATTAAGGGCTAGTATTGGTATAGTCCAACAAGATGTTTTCTTATTTTCTGGTACTTTTTATGAAAATATTTTATATGGTAATTTAAATGCTAAGAAGAAACAAGTTATAGAGGCTGCCAAAAGAGCTAATATCTATGACTATATTATGTCTTTACCAGAGGGTTTTGATACGCAAATTGGCGAAAGAGGAGTTAGATTATCTGGTGGTCAAAAACAAAGATTGGCGATTGCTAGAGTATTTTTAAAGAATCCACCAATCTTAATCTTAGATGAAGCTACTAGTGCTTTAGATAATACAACGGAATTATTAATTCAAGAATCTTTGAATGAATTAAAGAAGGGTAGAACTACTATTATTGTTGCCCATAGATTATCAACTATTAAGAATGCTGATGAGATATTAGTTGTATCAGGTGGCAAGATTGTTGAATCTGGAACGCATACCCAATTATTAAAAAAGAATAAGGGAATATATAAGAAATTATATAAGGCTCAATTTGATAATAACGAACATATTGATAATAAGTTAATGTCATATTAAGGTAGATATTTCTACAATTTTAAAATGTTTATCATTATATAATGATGCTAAGAAGGGTATAAATAATTAATATTAATTATTTTATTTAAGTGATAAGTATGAGACATATTATTGAGAATGAATTTTTAAAGGTTGAAATAGCTGATTTAGGTGCTACTCTAACAAAATTAATTGATAAAAAAAGTGGTATTGATATTGTATTAGGCTATGATAGCGATGAAGAATATAAGACTAAGGGTGGTAATATCGGTGCCTCAGTTGGAAGAAATGCCAATAGAATAGGCAAGGGCCAAATAACATTAAATGGTATTTTATATCAATTAAGTATCAATGATAATATGAACCAATTACATGGTGGTGGTGATAAGGGCTTTGCTTTTAAGAACTGGAAGGTAGTAGAAAAGTCTGATAAAGAAATTAAATTTAATTATTTTTCTAAGGATTTAGAAGAGGGCTTCCCTGGCAATTTAAATGTTTATGTAACATATAAATTAGATGGTAATAATCTAATTTGGTCATACGAGGGTGAAAGTGATAAGGATACCTTATTTAATATGACAAATCATTCATATTTCAATTTAGGTGATGAAGATATTATGAATGAATATCTACATATCACAAGTGATAAATATTCACCAGTTGATGAGTATTCTTTAACTTTGGATGAAGTAAAAGATGTAAAAGGCACAGCATATGATTTCACTACTTTTACTAGATTAGAAGATAATCTAAGCAAGTTAGATAAGGGTATTGATAATAATTATGTATGGGAATATTTAGGTGATAAATTAATGGCATCATTAAAAAATGATAAGTTACAACTAAATGTTTATTCTGATTTACCTGATATGCATTTATATACTTCTTATTATTTAAATGGTGATATTGGAAAATATGGATTAATTTATAATAAATACAAAGCTTTATGTTTAGAATGTCAATATTATCCAAATGGTATTAATTATAGTGACTACATCAAGCCTATATTAAAAAAGGGCGAGAAGATGTCTCATTATATTAGATATGAATTGATTAATTTATAGTTATAGAACAGTGTAATGCTGTTCTTTTAATTTATAATACTTTTCGTATTCCCAGTATATTTAAAGAAAAATACTTTTCGTTTTCCCTATATATTTGGTAAAAAATACTTTTCGTTTTTCCGTGGCCATGTTAAAATTAGCCTATAAATAGGAGGAAATATGGAACTTAAAAGAAAAGCTTATGATAAATTATGTGAATGGAAAAAAAGATCAAATGGTTCCACTGCTATTTTAGTAGAAGGCGCTAGACGTATTGGCAAGTCGACAGTTGTAGAGAAGTTTGCTAAAGAGAATTATAAAAGTTATATATTGATTGATTTTTCAAAAGTATCAAGTAATATAAAAAATAGTTTTGAAGAAAATTTAATTAATTTAGATAAGTTTTTTCAAATTCTTTCTCTTGAATATCAGACGATATTATATAAAAGAGAATCTGTTATTATTTTTGATGAAGTTCAATTATTCCCAAAAGCTAGACAGGCAATTAAACACTTAGTACATGATGGTAGATATGATTTTATTGAAACTGGTTCGCTTATCTCATTAAAGGAAAATGTTGAAGATATTTTAATTCCTTCTGAAGAAGAAAAATTAAAAATGTATCCTTTGGATTTTGAAGAATTTTTATGGGCAACCAATAATGAAACTTTGTCCGAATATATTAAAGAATGCTATATGAAAGAAGTAGCATTAATGGATACTTTTCATAAAAGAGCTCTATATGCTTTTAATGAATATATTTTGGTTGGTGGTATGCCGCAAAGTATTGTTGCATATGTTTCAAATGGCAAAGATTTTTTTGAAGCAGATAAACAAAAAAAACTTATCCTGAATTTATATAAAGATGATATTAAAAAATCAGCAGCAAAGTATGCTTCAAAAGTTTCAGTATTATTTGATAATATTCCAGGTTTTTTATCTAAACACGAAAAGAGAATTTCTTTAAATAGTGTTGATGAAGGTAGATCTTATTCAGATTATGAAGAAGCTTTATTTTGGCTTGATGATTCAATGATTGCAAATCTTTGTTATAAATGTACAGATCCAAGTATAAGTTTATCCTTAAATAAAGATGATTCTTCTGTTAAATGTTATATGGGCGATACCGGCCTTTTAGTAAGCATGATACTTAAAAGCAATAAAAAAGATGCGTTGGAATTATATAGAAAGATTATAAATAATAAGGTTTCTTTTAATCGCGGAATGTTATATGAAAATGTTATAGCTCAAACTTTTGCTTCAAAGGGAATTGATCTATATTTTTATACAAGTTACAACAAAGAAACTAAAAAGAATGATATTGAAATAGATTTTCTTGTAAGTGATAAACAGAAGGTTATTCCAATAGAAGTTAAGTCTTCTAAAAACTATACTACGAGTTCATATGACAAATTCAAAAATAAATTTGGTAAGAGGATAGGGAGTTCATATATAATTCATCCAAAAAGTTTTAGCAAGGAAGGTAATAATTATAAATTACCTGCTTATATGGCCTATTGTTTATTCAATAATGAATGAGTTGACCTAAACTCAACTTTAGATTGCATAATATAGATATAAAAGACGGAGAAAAAAATATGGAAAAGTTTGATTTTATTAAAAAGAATTTTGGTTTTGGTATGATGCGTTTACCAATGAAGGATAAGCAAGTTGATATTGAAGAAACTACTAAGATGGTTGATTATTTCTTAGATAATGGTTTTAACTATTTTGATACGGCTCATGGTTATTTAAATGGTGAAAGTGAAAAAGCAGTTAAGACATGTTTAAGCAGTAGATATGATAGAAGCAAATATATCTTAACTAATAAGTTAACAGGTTCTTATTTTAAAACCAATGAAGATATTCGTCCTTTATTTAAATCACAACTTGAAGCATGTGGTGTTGATTACTTTGATTTTTATTTAATGCATGCCCAGAATGCTAGTGAATTTGAAAAGTTTAAATCTTGTAAAGCATATGAAACTGCTTTTGAATTAAAGAAAGAAGGATTAGTTAAGCATGTTGGTATATCATTCCATGATCATGCGGATGTATTAGACAAGATATTATGTGAATATCCTGAAATTGAAATT
Source organism: Tannerellaceae bacterium (assembly GCA_963605145.1). Classification (GTDB taxonomy): domain Bacteria; phylum Bacillota_I; class Bacilli_A; order Erysipelotrichales; family Erysipelotrichaceae; genus Colivicinus. Next base: position 7,149 of record CAVCTP010000023.1, on the reverse strand, counting down.
GTACAAATTCAATTTAATTACCTTGATTATAATGATTTATCAGTTCAATCTAAATTAGTATATGAGGTATGTGAAAAGCACAATAAACCAGTACTTGTAATGGAACCAGTTAAGGGAGGAAATTTAATAAGACTTCCTAAAGAGGGCCAAGATATATTAGATGAATTACATGGTGGTTCTAATGCATCATATGCGATTAGATTTGCGGCTTCTTTTAAGAATATGCAAGTAGTATTATCAGGTATGTCTAATCTTGAACAAATGAAGGATAATGTTTCTTTCATGAAAGATTTTGTACCATTTAATGATGCAGAATATAAGGCAGTAGAGAAGGTTGCTGAAGTATTTAAGAAACAAAAGATGATTCCTTGTACGGCATGTCACTATTGTGTTGAAGAGAATCATTGTCCTAAGAATATTAGAATTCCTGAATTATTTGATATTTATAATACTAAGAAAAACTTTAATGATTGGAATGCTGATTATTACTATGGTTATGTATTAACTATAAATGGTCATGGTAAGGCTAGCGAATGTATAAAATGTGGTAAATGTGAAAAGGTATGTCCACAACACTTAAGTATTAGAGAATATCTAAAAGAAGTAAGTAAAGAGTTTGAAAAGTAATTATTAATAAATCAATTAATTTTATAGAAGATGGCTGAGTAAAATCAGTCATTTTTTATATGAAAAAGTTAGGAATTTTTAAATCTTTTGAAAAATATATAGTGAAGGAGGTATAAAAATGAGATCAATTCAAGTTGAACCTAGTCGATTAGATGTTACAGCTGCAAATATTGAAAAGGCTAATGAAGATTATGAAAGAATATATAAGCAGATGTATCAAGAAGTCGACAAAATGTCATCATCTTGGCAAGGTAAGGACAACACCATCTTTACTTCCCAAATTAAACAATTTGAAGATGATTTAAGACAAATTTCAATCATTATGAAGCAGTATGCAGATTTTTTAAGAAGTAGTGCAAGGGCATATCGTGAAGCTCAAGAAGAAAGATATGCTCAAGCTAGTAAATTAAGAACACAATGAAAGGAGGATAGACAATGGATGATACTTTAAAAATTTCCTTAGCGGAAGTTTCTACTACTGCTTCAGCTATTAGGGCTGATAATGCCAAATTAGATGATACATTGACTTATGTTAGTAGACTTATGAATGATTTAAATAGTATATGGCAATCGGAAGGAGAAGAAACCTTATTAAATCGTTTTAATAATTTTGCGCATAAGTTTGTGAATGAATCAGAGATTATTGAATCCTATGCCCGTTTTCTAGATGAAACTGTAGCAAACTACGATTCACTAGAATCAACTATCGTGGCTAATGCCGCAAACTTTAATTAAAAAAATAAGTATCTGCCTTGTATCTATATTTATAATTGTTACTTGCGCTTCATGCAAGGCAGATTCTTCATATAAGATAAAAGATTATCTTTCTTATTTGGCAATTAAATCTGGCATAGGTAATAGCCAAACAATAGAAGATAATTTTAATGATTTATACAATTGGAAGATTGTGGATTATGATGATAAAGATTTATTTAATGATGATTTAGATTATAAATATTTATGTAAAACAATTAGTAATTTACTTGATAGTAATGATAGAACTTTAACAGCTTTAAAAGATATAGACTTAGTTTCTGATAAGGTGGAATTAGATGATAAGGTAAAAGAAGTAGAGGCAAAGAAGATTGTTGATAAGGCTGTTAATATAATTAATAACAAATCTTTTAATAATAATTATGAATATGAATATGTTGATGAATTAAAAGATATTGATGTAGATAATGAAGAAGGCGATTTAGTTTATGATGAAAATGATAATAAATATAAAATTGCTTATTATGATGAAGAAATAATTAAATATAGAGATGCAGACTTTGAAGAGGTATTTAATTATTTAGATATATCTGATTCTTTTGAAATTGATTTTAATGAATGTGAAGTAATTCCTTATAATGAGGAATATAGTGATACAAGTTATATAAATAATAAATATAATTTATTGGCAAGTAAGAATCATGTTTTTAATACTAATGGTTTTAGAGTTTCTTATACATTGAATAGTGCTGGTATTGATGTTCATGTTTCTAATGATGTTGATAAGAGGAATATCTATGCTGATTTATCAATTAAGAAGGTTAAGCCAACTTTTAAGTGGACTTATGATAAGGGCGATATAAAGAATTGTTATTTTTCAGTAACGATGAATACTACGGAAAAATTAGGAGTTTCAACTGGTAAATATAATAATTATTATTTAAATTTAAAGGATTTAGATGCTAGTACTTGGAAGGAAAAGGTAAAGTCTTTAATTAAAAAAGGTGATGATGTATTAGAAGCTAGTATTCCAATATGCCAGGTTAAAACACCTATTCCTAAGATTCCTACGGCTTATATTAATTTAAGTTTATTGCTTAAGATATATACTTCTGGTAGATGTGAATTAGTTATCTATAATCAAAGTCAAAGTGGTTTTGAAATTAAAGATGGTCATCCTCGTTTCTTTTTTGAACATAGTGATGATTTAGATACTATTGTTAGGGCAACAAGTAAGGCTTTGATGGGTATAAATGTTGGTATCGATGCAGCAACTTTTAGATTATGTGATATTGAATTTGATGGTGGTCTTAAGGCAGAAGTAAAGTCAACTGTTCATTTATATGATGAAGAGGGGGATCAAAGCAGCAGCAATTCCGATATTGAATATGCGGTATTAGATGAATTAAGTAAGGAAAATAATGATGTAAAAATATGTGGTGATGTTTCTTTTTGTTGGGTATTTGATGTTATTGTGAATACTTCAGATTCATTGTTATATAAGTGGGGATTTTCTAAGACAACGCATATTTTAGATGATGATAATCAAGTATTTGGGAATTTGCATCATATTGAAAATGGTCAATTTGTTAAGAAGTGTACAAGAAAAAGTAAGTCAAAAATAAAGATAGATAATTTGCAAGTTAATGCTGCTGATAAGATTACTCTTAATTCTTATGCCGAAGTATTATTGGCAAATGAAAAGTTTGAAGTAGAAGTTAATACTATTCCTGATGGATATAAGGCATCTGATATTGTTTATACAAGTGAGGATAACAGTATCGCTAGCGTTAGTGAAAAGGGCATAATAACAGCTCATAGACCAGGCAGTGTAAAGATAGTTGTTCATACTTTAGATAATGTTCATAGTGCTTATATAAATATCTTAGTGAGTACAGGTTAATGTTTATATTAATTAAGGATAATAAAACAATTAAATCATATATTTTAAATAAAGATATTAGTTATAAGGGTATTAATATTTATGAAAGTAATGGTAAATATTATATCAATCTAGCTAATAATCTTTATTTTAGTGATAATCAAAAACATAAATTATTAGAACTAAAAGCATATGAAATATTATCTAATGATAAATATTATGCAATAAATATCTATGTTTATGATAATGATAAGGGTTATGATGATTATCAATTATATAAGAATAATAATTTGATAATTGCAGGTGACAATAGAGCTAGTATTAATTGTTTAGATATATATCTAAAGAAATATTATTTAGTTATTAAGGATGGTATCATAAATAGCAATTTTGATATTTCTTTTAATGGTAGTCAATATAATAATGAACATTTAAATAATAATGATGTCATAGAATATTTAGGATTAAGAATTATTTATTTTGAGGATTATTTATATATCAATCAATTTAATGTTGTTATTAATTTATTACCTTATAAGTTTAATGAAGAGATAATTAAATATCCTATTTTGAATAATAATATTCATTACTATTTACCTGATGATATAAAACAATTAGAAATAGATGAAATTAAGGAATATATTCCTATAAAAAGAAATAATAATGATTTTATTAAATCGATAATGCCTAACATTGTAATGTGTCTTTCAATGAGTGTTATGGCTTATATAAATTATTTATCTAATCCAAATCAAAATGAATTATCAAAACTATCATATATTATTATGCCTATTAGTATGCTTGCTACAGGATTACTTTTTCCTTTTATCTTTTTAATTATTGATAATCATAAATATAAAAAAGAAGATGCTGAAAAGATAAAAGAATATTTAGAATATTTAAATAATTATCAAATTGATTTAGATAAAAGAATTAAAGAATATGTTGATAGTAATAATTCCCATTATTTTAAATTAATTAAGGCTAGTGAAAGATTATTTTATGCCAATAGGAAATCCTTAGATTATATGAAGTTAAGTATTGGTAAGATTGTTATTTCTAAGGATATTGATTTTAAATATAGTAATAATAAACAAATTGATGAAGTACTTTCAAATATTAAGAAAAGACTAGACAATATTGAGGATTATCCTTTATTTTTAAATATTAAAGAAAATAGAATTACAACTTTAGTTTCTAAGAAGAATGATAAATTATATACTTTTCATAAAACATTACTTGAATTAGCTTTTAAACACCACTATGATGATTTAGCTATTGCCATATATAGTAAGGATAATTCTATCTTTGATAAGATATATAACTTACCACATTTATTTGTGAATAATTCAAGATTAACTTTAGTTAATGAAAGACAAATTAATGAATTAGAACAATTAAAGATTAATAAGAATGTTATTTTATTGCTTTATGACAAAATAGAATATAACTTTACTAATGAAAATATTTATGTAATTTATTTTAGTGAAGATATATCAGATTTATATAAAGATAGTGATGTAGTAATTGAATATCTAAATAATAATGGTTATTTATATAAAGATGGTATACAAAGTTTTACTTATATAAAAGAAGAAGTTAATTTTGATATTTATTATGATTATTTAGGTAAGTTAAGATCTATTAAAAACACAAATAATATTTATAAGATAAGTAATATTTATGATTTTAATATTATTAATAATTATCTAAATTGTGATAATAGATTAAATGCTTATTTTGCTTATAGTAATAATGAATTATTGAATTTTGATTTACATGAATCTAAGCAAGGCCCACATGGTTTAATAGGGGGCTCAACTGGTTCAGGTAAATCCGAACTCATAATTTCTTTACTTTTATCTTTATGTATCAGATATTCTCCTACTTATTTAAATATTGTATTAATTGATTATAAAGGTGGTGGTATTAAGGAATCTCTAACTTACAATAATGTCACTATTCCGCATATTGTTGCCAGTATTTCTAATTTAGAGAATAATGTTTTAAAGCGTTTAATAATTTGTCTAAATAATGAATGTAAGAAAAGGCAAGAACTCTTTAAGAAATTAAGTAAATATACTGCTGTTTCAATTATGAATTTAGATGATTATTTAAGTAATGGATATGAAAAATATCATTTAAGACAATTAGCACATCTATTAATAGTGGTAGATGAATTTGCGGAATTAAAGAAAGAGAATCCTGAACAGATTAAAGAATTAATATCCTTATCAAGAATTGGTAGGTCCTTAGGTCTACATCTTATATTAGCTACCCAAAAACCAGGTGGAGTAATTGATGAAGAAATATGGTCTAATTCTAAATTTAAAATAGCATTAAAAGTATTTGAAGAAAAAGATTCTCAAGACATAATAAAGAGTAAGAATGCCGCTTATTTAAATAATCCTGGTGAATTCCTTTTAAGTGTTGGTAACAGTTTAATTAAAGGACAAAGTATTTATTGTAAGAATGATATTAATAATAAAGATCCTTATAAAGTAACTTTATTAGATAATACTTTATCTAATATTGCTTCTTATAAATTACATAATGGAAGTATTACTTCTGAGGCTAGTATTTATTGTAAGAATATTATTGAAGCAAGTAATAAGTTAAATTTAAAACCTTATATTTTAGATTTTGAAGCACCTATTAGTAAAAGACGTCAGGATTTAAATATAGAATCATCTTTAATATTTGGAGAAATAGATGATTATATAAATGGTTATAGAGATTTATTAACTTATGATATTGATACAAATCTATTGATATATTCTAGTAGAAAAAAAGAATTAAATAATATTTTAAATATCTTAAATGAGAATAAAAGACAAAGTATAGTTATAAGCAATATTAATTATGAAGGAGCATATATTAGCGACTGTCTAGATTATGATAATAAGGAAGATATTGATTTCTTATTTAATTATCTACAGAATAATCATAATTTAAATATCACTATTCTTATTGAAGATACTAATTGTTTCTTATCTTATAGTGATACATATTTAGATAGATTATCTAAGTTAATTAAAAGAAGTAATATTATTGGTATTAATTTTATTCTTCTAGTAAGTAATACCCAAATAAGTTTTAAATTAATTAACAGTTTCAAAGATAAATTATTAATAGGAACTAATGATAAAACCGATTTAACATCATTTTTTACTTCTAGAACTGATTATGTTGGTAATAGTTTCTTCTTAAAGGACGAATTAAAATGTTTTATACCTTTAGAAATAGAAGAATATAAACAAGAAAAATGTTTAGTTAGTAAATTAATATCTCATATTCCTAATATTATTAAACCAATGATTAAAGAAGATTTATTCTTATTAGGTTATGAGATTAATAGTAGGAAAGAGATTTATTGTGATAATAATATAATGGTTTTCTCTTTAGATGAAAATTTAATAGATATATATAAACAAGCTTATCCTCAATTAGAGGTTCATTTATATAAATATAATCAAAAGGCAGATAATAAAGATATTTTATGGTTAGGAAGTGGTATTTTTAATCAAAGATTATTTATTAGTAATTTAGTAAATGATATTGATGATAGTTGTGGAATATACATTAAAAAGAATAAAAAATATCTAATTAGGAGTTTGAATTATGTATGAATTATTAATTAGATTTAGATTAATTAAAAATAATGATATTTATGAAGTTGTTTTTGATAGTAGATTATCATTTGAAGAAAACTTTGTTTTATTAAAAAAGATTATTGGTATAGATTTGTCTAAATATAAAGTTTATGACTTTAATAAAAGAATATTTCTAAAAAGAAATATTAGTTTAAATGAATTTAATTTTGATAGATTTGTGCAATTATATTTATTTTGAATCTAAGCGATAAAGTACGATTTCTGCATCCGCAAGAAATCTAGCGTTGTTATCAGTTCTACCTACGCCATTAG
>CAVCTP010000022.1:0-14278 GCA_963605145.1 Tannerellaceae bacterium | reverse complement strand
CTAGATTCACTAGAAAATATTGAGTTTTCTAACCACACGATTGTAGATTGGTCGAATTTTTAAATAAAAAGTTCAATGGATTGTTGTACCTATTGAGTCCTTAATTTAACCCATTAGTCTTTAGATTCAAATAATTTTAAATCAATTGCTTCATTAACCCAAGTAGACAATTTATCATATTCTTTATAATAAACCGTATCATCATCACTACTAGGATCGAGATATGCAATTACTTCACCATCTTTATAAATGAATAACGATGGTGCATATTTAATTCTATCTGTTATAGAATTTGTAGTTCCCCAAATATCATTTAAATCAATTGAATACATTTTTACATTATTGTCACTAGCAAATTCCTTAACTAATGGCACAAAACTAGCACAAGTAGGACATCCTGATAAGAAAACAAATAAAGGGAATGTTTGTTTATTATTTTCTAATTCATTTAAATCATCAATACCTTCTAATTTAATAAAACCAGATTCTTCTACTTGTTTATCAACACTGGTACTATTATTATCATTATCTGAATAAATAGCTGTTAAGGTATCAAAATCAATATCATGATAATTAACTAAAGCAAAGTTATAATATGTTTCACCATCTTTTTCATATTTAACTTCAACATTATTATTTCCGTGGTAATACCAATAACCACCAACATTATAAATTTTATTTTCATCCCAACCTAAAGCAACTAATAAATTCTTAGTCATACCGGCATATCCGCCGCCACCACACATTAAGAAGATATATTTATCTTTAGGGAATAATGACTCTAAAATTGTCATTGATTCTTCATAATTTTCTCTATAACCATCTTCATCATGGGCAAATAATGTCTCACCCTCGTATGGTGTACCTACTGCTTCAGGTAATCCTTCAACATTACATAAATATGGATAAGGAACTACTTCAAAACCTTTGACAAAGCCACTTAAATAAGAATCACCACCAATTGTTTCATAATCTGCCTCATCAATAAGCATTCTCATATCACGATATACTGCGTCATCCCTATTTAAATATTGGTCTATGGTTTCTTCATTTATATTCTTATCAATACCTAATTCACCTCTAACACCAGATTCAACTTCGGGTGGGCTTAATTTTTTATCACCACACGATACTAGACCTAATAACAAGAATAAAATAAGTAATAATAAACATGTCTTTTTCATATTTCTAATTGTATACTAATAATCTGAAATGTATATGAATTAATATAAAAGAAAACTGCCATAGGCAGCTTCCATATCTTATTGATTTTTAGAGCTCATGAAGTTTTCAATATCTTCAACACTCTTGATTATTCCAGCTGATAAGACTTCACAGCCATCATCAGTTATTAATAAATCATCTTCAATTCTAATACCGATAGATTCATCTTCAATATATAGACCTGGTTCATTAGAAATAACATTACCAGCTTGTAAAACACTACCCATACCACCATCAACATCATGACAATCTAGACCTATATGGTGAGAAATACTATGATAATAATATTCACTTACATCCTTTGTTAGATTATGTTTAGGTAATTCTTGTTTATAATAATCAATAACCATTTGATTTAATTCTCTAATTTTAATTCCAGGTTTAGCGTTATCTTCAACAACCTTTTGAGCGCCTAGTACGATATTATAAATTTCCTTTTGTCTATCAGTAAATTTACCATTAACTGGGAAAGTTCTAGAAACATCAGCACAATAATGATTATAAGTAGCGCCTAAATCGCATAAGAATAAATCACCATCATTCATATATTGATTATTATCTCTATAGTGTAAGATAGTAGCATTCTTACCACTAGCAGCAATAGTGGAGAAAGCTAATTCTTTACATAAATTATTCTTTAAAACAAAATCAAAGACACCTTCCATAACACTCTCATTTACACCAGGTTTAGATACTAACATCATTTCCTTAATACCTAGATTTGTAATATGGATAGCCTTTCTCATGCTATCAATTTCTGTTTCATCTTTTACTAATCTAGAAGCAGTTAAAGCTGAAAAGTTATCTTTAATTGTTAAATATGGATAATTCTTCATTAATTTATGGGCATATTTACTAGCCTCAGTATAATGTTGATCCATAGTATAATGCCACATATCAAAATAGAACTTAAATTCACTATTTCCTCTATTTCTATCAAGAATTCTTTCTACTACAGCATCTAAATCAGCTAAATCTCTAACGTCTTTGATTTCACTAATTTGGCTTACTTCTTCTGCAAGCATTCTTCCACCAACCCATTTTGCTTGTAATTCATCATAAGGAAGAATGAAAATCATTTCCTGATATACACCATTGATATTACTCATTAATAAAACCATATCTTCAGCATCTAAACCAGTAAGATAGTAGAAATTCCTATCTACATGGAATGGATAAGCATCATCTTGTGAACACATTAATGCTTTACCAGAAAATACCAAAGAAACATAATTTTCTTGTAATAGTTTTGAAACATTTTGTCTTCTTTTAAAATATTGATTCATCTTTATTCTCCTTCTTATAAGTTACCTTTACAATTTCATCATTTTCAATGCATTTATCAATTAAGCTTTGATAATCAAACTTGGTTTCATAATACTCACATCTATCTAATTTAGGTTTAGTTACCGGATTCTTAGGATCAAAAATTGTACAACAATCTTCATATGGCAAGATACTTGTTTCAAAAGTATCAATCCTTTTGGCAACATCAATTATCTCTACCTTATCCATCATACATAATGGTCTTAATATCAAAGTATCGCAAACCTTAGAAATAACACTAATTGATTCAGGAGTTTGTGATGCAACCTGACCAATTGATTCGCCGTTGGTGATAACCTTAATTTTTCTGTTTTGCGCAATCCTATCCGCAATACGATACATCATCCTTCTCATGATAGTGATGCAATAAGGTTCATCAACATTTTCATATATTGCTAGCTGCAAATCTGTAAAAGGAATAATATGAACATTTATATCCTCTTGGCATACTGACAACTTTTCACATAAGGTTAATACCTTATCTAATGCTTGTTTTGAAGTATAAGGTTGCGAAGCAAAATGGATACATTCAATCTTTAAGCCTCTTTTCATGGTATAGTAACCGGCAACTGGTGAATCTATACCACCAGACATCATTACTAATGCTCTACCATTGATACCAGTAGGATAACCACCAGGACCTTTTATTTTTTCATCCATTACATAGATAAAATCCTTATCGACTGATATATATAACTTTAATTCTGGATTATGAACATCTACCAATAAACTTGTATTATGTAAAATATTACCAGCTATTGCCCTATTGATATCATCAGACCTCATAGGAAAAGACTTATCATGTCTTTTAGTAACAACCTTAAAAGTTTTAAAATCTCTATTATTTACTAAATCTAAAGTAACCTTCTTTACTTCATCAATATCCTTATTAACTCTAATAGCACCAGAAAAATAAGCATAACCAAAGATATCTTTTAAATCATTTTTTATTAAACTATAATCCTCACCATTTAATTTAATAAATAAACCATCATGTAAAGTGTTATAAGTTAAATTACTATAATTAGATAATCTTTTTCTAATATTATTTGTTAAAGCTCTAGTAAATTCTTTTCTATTTTTACCCTTAGTAGAAAGTTCACCATATCTTACAACTATATGATCATATTTAATACTATCCATATTTATCTAGAATCTCCTTTAGACTATCCACAAAATATTGTAAATCATCTTTGGTATTTGTGTAATCAAAAGATACTCTAATGGCATAATTCTCATCTATTCCAAGTGCTTTCAATGTCCTATTTTCCTCATTTTTCCTTGAACCACAAGTAGATTTACTAGAAACCATAATACCCTTTGCATTTAAAGCATTTAATAATACCTCAGATTGGATAGTTGTAGATATATTAATTAATGTATCCAAACTATTAATTTTAGAATTAACTATCGCAATACCATTTAATCTATCGATTAAATAATCATGCATATCTTTTAAATAATCTTTATATTTATCTTTATTCTTCAAAGCTAATCTAATAGTCTTAGCCAAAACTATATTAACTAAAGCATTAGAAGTACCACCACGCAAAGAAAACTCTTGTTGGCCACCAGAAATAATAGGCAATAAATCAATATGTTGCTTTTTAATTAAGGCTCCACTTCCCTTTAAGCCATGTATTTTATGGCCACTAAAACTAGCCATATCAACATTACTTAAATCAATATCTACCTTGCCTAAAGCTTGAGTAATATCACTATGAAAATAAGTACCATGATGTTTCTTAACAAGTTCACCTATTTCATTAATATTATTTACTGCCCCAATTTCATTATTAACCATCATAATAGAAACAAGTAAGGTATCATCTCTTAGATTATCCTTAACCATTTGTGCAGTAATATTACCATTTTCATCTGGCTTTAAATAAGTAACATCAAAACCAAAATTTTCTTCTAATTGCTTAAAACTATTATAAACAGAAGAATGTTCATAAATAGAAGTAATAAGATGTTTCTTATCTTGATGTTTTAAAGCTAAACCTTTGATTGCTAGAGAATTAGCCTCTGATGCCCCAGAAGTAAAAATTAATTCATTATCTTGTATTTTAAACATCTCACAGATTAATTTACGAGACTTCTCTTGCATATCATAAATAGCGACACCATCATCATATAAGGCATCGCTATTACAGTAATATTTATCTAATAAATTTTTATATGTTTCTAATACTTCCTTATTAACATCAGTAGTAGAAACAGCATCTAAATAAACCTTCATCAACTATTCTCCATAATCTTTTCATCAGCATTATCAGGGAATAATGTTTCCATACAATTAATTGCTGTTTTTAATGCTTTGGTATATTCACCATTTAAATATTGAAACTCAGCCTTAGATAATTCACGATCTATCTCTGGAATAGTTGAACGATATTTATTACCAAATACAATTGCCTTTTCTACCATCATTGCCATACCAACAATATTATTAACATTGTTATGGAACTTATATATAAAATCAATTCCCTCATCCAAAACAACATTTAATTCATCAATATTAATTGGTATCTCATTAATTAAAACCTTTATCTTATCAATATATTCCCAAGATTTAACTAAATCATCTTGATAAGAATCTGAAATGATTGGTAAATGATATTTCGCAATCTTATTCTTAGTTTCTGAAACAACTAATTGTAACTTAATTAATTGTGAAGCAGCTCTAGCCTCACCATCAGTAGATTTATCAATTAAAGTCTTATAAGTATAAAGTATCTTACTATCAGCTTCTATATCATCACACAACTTCTCTGCATCTAATAAAGTTTGAGATGCTGGCTTAATGCATGAATTTAATTCTACAGATATATCTTTATATCTTTGTTTATACTTTTCAATATTCTCTCTAATATTCTTTAATATAGACCTTATATCTTCTAAACCAAATCTAGCAGAATCTTTATCATAAGCAATACGTACATAACTTTCTACCTTAGCAAGATTATTACTATCTTCATATGCCTTATCATTGGTTTGCTTTGCCTCAACAAATGACCTATTTTCTCTAGCAAGATCATCATTTAATTCATTTAATATCCTTCTTGCCTCGGTGCAATTTTCTCTTACACCATCTGTTTCACCTTTATAAAGTTTAGTATTATCTTGCTTTAAAGTTGCTTCAACCTTATCTAAAGTTTCATCAATATTTAAATGTTCAATATAAACACCTCTTTGTTTAGTTAAAGCATATTCATGTTTGATATTATCAATCATCACCGGAATAACACCCTTAACATCTTTAACACATTTAGGTATTGCATTAGCATTTATCTTAATCTTTTCTAAGATTTCATTTATCTTATCTAAATCATTTTGCGCAGCAGTATAATCCGAAGCATAAATCCACTCTTCAGAAGAAGAAAATAAATTTTCACATTCTTGAAGTTGTTCCTGTAAACCATCAAAAGCAATGGATAATAAAGAAGCATTTTCATTAATTGTTGATTTAATCATACGATAACTTTCTTTTAGTTGGGCAGAATATTCTCTTTGTTCATCATCTTTTTTAGAAAATTCTTCTAAGAAATCATCAATCTTTTTAATTTGTGCTTCACATTCACTAATATCAGCGGATACCTCTTCAATATTTTTCTTAGCAGTTTTAAAATCCTTGACAATAACATCATCATCAACAGCATTTAATTTATCTTGGATTATATTAATCTTTTTCTCTGCATCCTCATATTCTTCATAATAGTTTTGAATACTAGCGACAGTATCAGCACTTCTTTTAGCCATAGCTTGGGCTTTATTTAATTTGAAGGCAATAGGAATAGTTTTAATCGTATTAAAACGAACATACAAATCATCAACTTGTTTTTTAATATTACTTTTGTTTGTATTCCTTATAATTAAATAAACAATAAAGAATGCCGAAACAATTAAAATAGCTACAATAATAAGGGTTGTTTTGCTTTCCATACACATAAATTTTATACTATTTTTCGATTGACTTAAAGCCTACATTTTGGGATAATTATAAAGCACATAAATAGCAGCATGTAAAGTTATTAGTTATGTGTTGGTACCACTGGAGATAAGTATTGTTGCGCTAACAAGAAATTCGAATATCAACACACCTAGTAATGATTTACACCTGTACTTACTTAAGGAGGTAATAACTTATGGCAAGAAACACAGGTCCTACTTGGAGAATATCAAGACGTCTTAATTTCTCTATCCTTGAAACAGGTGAAGAACTAACAAAAAGACCTTATATTCCTGGACAACACGGTTCTCCAACTAAGAGAATCAAACAATCTAACTATGGCTTACAAAAGGCAGAAAAGCAAAAACTAAGACATCTATATGGCTTAAGCGAAAAGCAATTCTACAACTCTTATGTTAAGGCAGTTAGAATGAAAGGTAATACTGGTACTAACATCTTCGTAATGTTAGAGTCAAGACTAGACAACCTAGTATACCGTATGGGCTTCGCTAGTACTAGAAAGCAAGCAAGACAAATCGTTAGTCACGGTCACATTCTAGTAAATGGCAAAAAGGTAGATATCCCTTCATGCCAAATCAAGGTTGGTTCTACAATCGAGGTTAAAGAAAACTACAAGAACAATCAATTTGTTGCTGAATCTCTAGATGCAACAGCATCATTCAAGGATTTCGTAGAAGTTGATAAAGATGCTCGTAAAGGTAAATATGTAAGATTACCTGAAAGAAAAGAACTAAGCCAAGACATTAACGAATTACTAGTTATCGAATATTACAACAGGTAATAGTTAACAAATCATTTCAAAAAAAGATCACTGCAAATTGTGATCTTTTTTATGGTTTATTTACATATGCAAAATAAAAATTTATTTATGAATTAGATAAGCATTACCACTTTTGCCATAACCATAGTTATCAGCATTTATAACTAATAAGTAGACACATAAAATAAAGGCACATACTTCACTAATTGGCACAGATAACCAAATACCAATAGCTCCTAATAAATTAGGCAAAAGGATAAACATTATTGATTTGCTTATTAAGTTTCTAAATATTGAAGAAATAGTAGCGATTCTTGCATTACCTAAAGCAATAAATAATCTATTAACCGCAATATTTCCAGATGAGAATGGTGTAGTAAACATTTCAATAGTCATTGCTTCAAAAGTTAAATCATAAAACTCGCTAGGAGTATCGCTTGCTAAGAAGAGTGATATTAATGGTCTTCTTAACAATAAACCTATAGTAGTTATTAATACAGAACCCATAGCCCATATCTTAATAAAATGGTTAATAACTCTTTTTAGTTTGTCTGTTTGTTTACTACCAACATTGTAAGCAACAACTGGACACATTGAAACAGATACACCAATTAATCCCGAAGTTAAAATCTTTCTAACATCAGTTACTACTGCATTGGCAGAAATACCAATAGAACCAATAACCTTTAAAATCATAATATTAGCGATATAACTTGTAATCGCAAATGATATAGTATTTAAACATTGAGGTAAGGCATATTTAAAACTTTGTAAAGATGTTGAAATAAAACCATCACTTACCTTAACAAAATATATTTCATTTTTTTTGTTGATGAAGAATGCTAAACCAAAAATAAATACTGAAACTTCACCAGCAATAGTGGCAATACATGCCCCTATAACACCCATTTTTAAATAAGCAACTAAGATAATATCTAATCCAATATTAAATACACCATTAATTATTGAACAATATAATCCCATTCTTGGTTTTCCTGCTGTTGAAAAATAACAACTAAATACTCTATTAAGCATAGCAATAGGTGCAATAGAAAATACAAACCTTAATTGCGTAGTTGCATAATACATCATTTCTTCATCAGCACCTAAGAATAACAATATTTGTTTAGAAAATATATTTATAAATAAAGCAAATAAGCAAGCGAAAGCAACAGAAGTAATACAAATTCTTGTGAATACTTTCTTTGCCTCATCTTGTCTTCCTTCACCCATTAATTTGGCAGAGATATTAGATGATCCAAGTGAAAATAGATGTTCAAAAGCCATCTGGGCACTTGATAAAGGATTAAGTAAACTAATAGCACCTAAGGCTGTAGCACCTACATAACGAGATATAAATAAAGCATCATCTAATGACTTAAATAATTGTGCTAGTAGATTAGTAAAAAAGGAAGGTAATACAAAAAACAATAAACCCCAAAATGTAAAATCCTGACCTATTTTGTTCTCTTTCTCGCTCATCTACCTAATCTTAACATATTTATTAATAATGAATATTAAACTTTTTTTATACTTCATCAATTGTTTCAACAACAAAGTCCCCTTCATTTGCTTCCATTATTGATTTATCTAACATTTCAAGATACTGAGCATTTCTTATTTCTTTCATTATTTTATTGTATTCGAATTCTGACATCATTATGATGTTGTCATTCTTGGGTCTAGAAACAGTTAGTACTTCACCATCGTAGACTTTTTCACAATATACATTAAAATTATCTATAAAATCTTTGCTATTTATAGTTATCATTTTTCTAACTCTTTCAATCAAATATAAAACCTTTTACTTAAACTTTCTCTAAGAGGCTTAATTATGCCACATAGTATTAAAAACAAACCGAATACTGATGTTGAAGCAACAACATATAATGACCAAGTAAACATCTTAGTATTAAATGTTATACACTCAAATAGTTCTATTAATATACAAAACAAACCCAAAGCAATAATAAGACCACCAATAATAAAGAAACCTGCTTTCTTAATATATTTTCTTAATGAGATACCAACAATAAATAAAACACCAATAAAGAAAACAATTGGTAAAGCAAAACTAAAGAACCACTTTCCACTAGTTTTAATACATATATAGAAAAGAAGTAAAGCTATAGATACAAAATCAAAACAAACAAAGACAATTGGTGATAATCTAGTAAACCAAAGCGGAAGGATAAATATAATATAGAATAATGCAACAGATGCTATTACATATCCACCCCAAGATAATTTATGATAAATATTAAAGCATATAATCATTGTTGTAATACAAGTAATTAATGATAATAAAGAAAAAATAGAAGCATAAGCTAAATTAGGATTTCTTCTTTTAGGTAATAAATTGGAATATGATGTTTCCTTTATATCAGATTCCTCAAAATTCATTTTTGTATGACATAATGGACAAACATTAACTCCTTGTTTTAATTCAACACCACATTTAACACAATACATAATTACCCCCTATTACAATCAATCTTAACTGGTATATTAAGTTTAACTAAGTTAGTAAAAAATAATCTTTCTAATTCTGATTCTTTAATTGTTCTAATCATATTGATACATGTTTTATTATTCATAGAAATAACAGCACAATTATTAGAATAAGATTTTTGAACACCGATAACAAATTCTAAATGATCTATATAATCATATAACTGCTTAGGCAACTTCGTATTTCCTAGATTGCTCAGAGTTATACTGCCACTTTTTTCCGCAGAAGAATTATAAACCAAAGACATAACAAAATGTTTAATTGAAAGTGGTGCAATCTTAATCAAGCCAATCTCTTGTGGCACAGTATTAGAACTTATTTCTGCTGCCATATTTTGTTTAGTTGCTAAGAAGGCTATTTGATGCTTAAAACTATCACATAACTCTTTTAAAGAATAATCACCTTTTCTAGGATCAACACCAGGATAAATAGTTAAAACAAAATTACGAAGTGTTTTTGAATTATATAGTTTTCTTAGATTTATAGGAACAGTAATTTTTACAGGCTTTTGATGTTTTTTATAAACTTCTTCATTTTGAATTTCAATTAATGATTTAGCCATAATAGCACAAAGAAAAGCTGTAACAGTACAATCATATTCATGTGCCTTATTAATTAAAATATCCGTAGGTATAATAGCACTAGTCAATACATTGAAATCATCATCTAAAGGCTCACCATTTAAATGATATGCTTCTTGCTTGTCTCTACTTGCTTGAACATCACAAGTATTTGAATAAAAACTATCCTCAACTTCCTCGGCACTTATCTTAGTACTCGGATCTATAACTAATGAATTATATTCAAAATCAATTCCATATTTTAATTTTAGATAATGGCCAACAAGAGAACATAAATAAATCCTAGCACCAGTACCATCAGTTATAGAATGGAAAAATTCTACTGCAATTCTATTTTTATAATAAAAAACTCTTATACCTGCTTTTTTAAGTTGTGACTTACTCATATAAGTCAAAGGATAAGCATAATCCATTTGTACAGTTACTTGTCCTTTAATACTTTCTAAATAGTTCCAAAACAAACCTTTATGAAGTGAAACATACATTGATGAAAAACGATCTTTTAAATCATTTACCGCAACTTGTAATACTTCACAGTCAATATCCTGTTTTAAGGTTGCTGATAAGCGGAAGCAATTACTCCATTTATTATTCATAACTGCTGGAAATATTAAACCAGCTGTATCTAATCTAAACCACTTATTATTCATTTACATTTATTAGTATATCTCAAAGAAACACTGTCTAAAAAAGAAGACAATTTATTAACTAAACTGTCTTCTTTGTAAGTTTTAATAATTACTCAACTTCCATTTCTTTTATGTTAAATTCATTACCTTGTAATAAGTAGGTATTAGTACTCTTACAATATGGACAAATCTTTCCATAAACAATCGTATTGTAATCATTGCCACAATCTTCACAATGAGTAATTGCTTTGATTTTTTCAATCTTTAACTCACAATTAGTCATATTCTCATGTTTATTAACTGCCCATTTCCAACAATCAACTAAATATTTATCAATAACTCCACTTACTGTTCCAAGTTCAATAGTTACTGAATTAACATGTTTAACCTTATTGTCAACAGCAATTTTTTGACATTCATCTATGACGTAAAATACTACACCTAATTCATGCATTAGTCGTCAACTTCTTTTGGCTTAACATGTAATGCAATCTTAACAGCACGCTTAGCAGCATAAGGTAAAATTGCTTTAAACTTATCTTCAGCCCTAATCATAGTTGTTGCTTCTGGATGAGTTCTATTTAAATGGATAGCATCAAATTCACATCTAGTTGTACATAGACCACAACCAATACACTTATGAGGGTCAACAACACTAGCACCACAACCTAAACATCTACTAGTTTCAATCTTAACTTGTTCTTCAGTTAAAGTTAAACGATTATCTTTGAATGACATATCAGGATTTTCAATACCCTTTAATCCTTCTACTTGTCTAGAAGCATGGTCATAATCAGTAATCTTGATATCATTCTTATTTAATTCAATAAATTCACGTTTATTTAAACCAATTGTTAAGCTAGCACCTTCATGTACATGTCTATGTAATCTTTCAGCAGCAGCATGACCTTGAGCAATAGCATCAATAACAAATTTAGGACCAGTATAAACATCACCACCGACAAAGATATCTTCATCATCAGTTTGATAAGTAAGTTTATCAGCAGCTGGATAATTACCATGAACAAACTTAACATTTGTACCTTCAAGCATATTACCCCAAACAACAGTTTGACCAATAGCGAAGATTACCTTATCAGCCTTAACTTCCATTGTTTCATTTTCATCATATTGAGGATTGAATTTACCATCAACAATAGTTGCTGTACATTTCTTAAAGACAACAGCTGTTACATGATTATTTTCATCAACCTTAAGTTCTTTTGGACCCCAAGAGTTATTAATTTCAATATTTTCAGCTAATGTTTCAGCAACTTCTTCTTTGCTAGCTGGCATCTTTTCTCTAGATTCCAAAGCAAACATGCTTACTTTGTTAGCACTGAAACGATGAGCAGTTCTTGCACAGTCTACTGCAACATTACCACCACCAACAACTACAACATCACCATCAATCTTTTGCTTTTGATTTTCATAAGCTTGTTTTAAGAAATCAACTGCGATTGTTGTACCTTCAGCATGATCATTAGCAACGCCTGGATATCTACCGCCTTGGCAACCTATTGCGATATAGAAAGCCTTGTAACCTTGCTTCTTTAACTCTGCAATTGTTACATCCTTACCTACTTCAACACCACACTTAAATTCAACACCAAGTTTTTTGATTACATCGATTTCAGCATCAATAACATCCTTTTCAAGTTTATATGAAGGGATACCGTAACGCATCATACCACCAGGTTTTTCATTCTTTTCAAATACTGTTGGAATATAACCCATAGTTGCTAGATAATATGCAGCACTAAGACCTGCAGGACCAGCACCAATAATAGCAATCTTTTGTGGCCATCTATCAATCTTATTGATTCTAGATGGAGAAGCTGCTACTAGAACTGGAGGGATATAACGATTCTCTTCTTTTAATTCTAGATCAGCAACAAACTTCTTAACTGCATCAATAGAGACAGCTCTATCAATTGTTCCTCTAGTACATGCATCTTCACAACGTTTATTACAAATTCTGCCACAGATTGCTGGGAATGGATTATCCTTTTTAATTAAAGCTAAAGCTTCATCATATTTACCTTGAGCAACCTTCTTTAAATAACCTTGTACTGATACGTGAGCTGGACAAGCAGTCTTACAAGGAGCAGTTCCTGTATCATAACAGTTAATACGGTTATTATCACGATAATTTACATCATACTTATCCTTACCCCACTTAGTAGCATCAGGAAGTTCATGACGAGGATATTTAATCATTGAACCATCAGCCTTGCATAACTTTTGACCAAGTTTAACAGCACCTGCAGGACAAACTTCAACGCACTTTCCACAAGCAACACACTTCTCAGCATCAACTTTAGCACGATAAGCACTTGCTGACATATTTGGTGTATTAAATAATTGTGAAGTACGAAGAGCATTACAAATATTAACATTACAGTTACAAATACCAAATATCTTATTTTCACCATCAATATTAGTAACTTGATGAACAAAGCCTAAATCTTCAGCCTTTTTTAAAATATCTAAAGCTTCTTGCTTAGTAATATCATGTCCCTTACCAGTTTCACGACAATAATCTGCGAAATCACCAACACCGATACACCAACTACATGCATCATCAGCTACACCTTCGCCCATAGCAGCACGGCTAGCACGACATGAACATTGGCCTACACCGATATGTCCTTCATATTTATCTAGCCAATAAGAAAGTTGTTCTAAATCTACTTTCTTATTTTCCATAGAAATTGCTTTTTCAACTGGTATTACATGCATACCAACACCAGCACCTCCTGGAGGAACCATTTGTGTAATACCATCTAGAGGAAGATATGTCATTCTTTCAAAGAAACTAGCAATTTCTGGATGTTCCTTTAGACGTCTATTTTCTTCTGTTACTGGATCTTCTTCCATATTTAATAGTTCAGCAGAACCAGGAACAAACATTGGTAAAATATATCTTCTTTCAGATTGTGGAGCAGTACGGCCATTATGATCATAGTGGTAACCATAATCATATTCTAGTAGACCAATATAAGACATTTCATCTAATAAAGATTGTAATTTCTTCTCATCAATCTCAGGACATAATTCTTTTAATTCTTTAAAAGTATATGGCGTACGTAGTTTCATCTTCAATGCTACATCAGCCATCTCATCACTAACTATTTTTTCTAGACCCCAATATTCTGGATCTTCTACTGTTACCTTACCTAGTTTATGCTTGGCAACATCAGTAATCTTCTTACCTAAAGCAAGTATTTTCTCACGTGGAGCCTTATTGGTTACTTCTGACATTTTTCTACT